>JADKDV010000013.1 GCA_016718315.1 Candidatus Obscuribacter sp.
CAATAAGTCCAGTTTTGAGTCCGGCAAAATTGAGGATATGTCTGATTTAAGTGAGTGGTAGTGGTTTTTGCCGTTTGTGCCGGTCACACCCAGTACTCTCAGTTTGCTCGATGGTTTTTCGTAGAGTGCGCTAGCCAGACTGGCCCATCGCTTTGCGAGCATCGGGTACGAGCAAAAAGCGGGGCAGTGTATGGTCCTGTCGATTTTTCGGAGACGATGCAGCTGGCTCCGTTTTGTAAACCAAGGCAATAAAGCATTGCCATCTTTGCTCATCCCCCCGATGGAGATAAAGATATCGCCGGGCTTTACCGCCCTGGAGTCGTAAAACAACCGTGATTACTGGATTAGATAAGTCGGAGCTGTCTGGTTTTACTATAGACGGCAAAGCTGCTCCGCTATTACGGAGCAGCTCAACCAATTGATCTAATGTTTTTGGACTGGGCTTTTAAGCTGATCAAACTGGGTAGACACTGACCAACCCTTGCGACCTCTGGACATTTCGTATTTGACGACGCCGATGGCAACCGGAAAGAGCGAGTCGTCTGACTTCCGCGCATTACGTTTTTGCCAGGGTGGATTTGGTGCCACGTTGTCTGACCAGGATGTGACCGGGTCCTACTTCTTCACCGCCATATTTTTGACGCCAAGACGTTTTGGTTGGCTGTCTCTTCCGTTTCTTGTAGAGCCGGCGCCCTATTTATGTGCCATTGCAATCTCCTTGATATCACTGACATACGTTGTATGTCAGGAATTTTCTAAAATTATTGGCTGGACCTTAGATGTCCTGCAAATACTTACTTCTTGGCGGTGACCGCTTTGTTATCGCCGACGGTGATGCCTTCGATCATTATTCTGGTCGATTGCACACGGTGACCGGGTTTTACGGGTACCTTTTTTTAAGCTTCTGGTGATAAACAATCACTTTAGCTGATTTGATATTTGATTGGATGCGCCATGAGCTTCGTTGCTGACTTCCAGTTTGGAAATCACTTTGCCGGTGACCTTAGCGCGCCAGTCACATAGGAGCTTGCCCATTGTGGACTCAGCACCGTCGACAATCATCAAAACGCGGTCAAATACATGGACCGTGCCTTCTTCTTCGCCAGTCATATCGATGTCGATAAAACGACCTGGCTCCTAACTTTCATATTGCCTTCCAGAGGCTTCCACAATAGCGAACATTTTCGTCTCCAACTATAGTCAGGCGAGCAATCTCGTCTACCCGTCCATTTTGCAGACAAATGCGTGCTCTTACAAAAAGAGCGGACGAGCGACTGGCAATACTAACAAAAGCTATCAAAAGGTCAAACAATAGTAGCTTTTAGTTACCTTTTAAACCGCTAAACGCCCCCTGAGGCTTTTGGACCTGGGCCGCTTGCGCAGATTTGGCTGTCCTGTAGGCCAGATCCGGTTTAATTTGCGCTTATCCATATAAAAGGTCTAAGTCTATGTCTGATGCTGTAAACGAGGCAGCTGGGCGCAGCAAATATAGTAATACCCCAGGACACCTCTACCACCTGCTTACAATTGGTTGGGAGGTAAACAGTCCACTCATTAGTAAGTACGTTGCCGAAAACGGGTTTACAAAGGACTTAAATGATTGGCTTGCTTTAAAAGCAAAGTAGTTTTCCTGGCTTACGCTCTCAAATAGAAGTAACGAGTAAATGGTGTGAGCCGTCCATTAAGCATATAAGAAATTTAGGACCCGCCTCCACGATTGACCCCACGTACACACAAAGCTTTGGGGGTATTTACCGATATGTTGCAAGTTGGAAAGAGCTCCGGTTTTGACATGCCCTCCACCAAGGACCTTAAGACCTTGAAGGACAATGTCAAACCAACCGATTACAAAGGTAAATGGCTCGCCCTGTTCTTCTATCCTCTGGATTTCACCTTCGTTTGCCCTACCGAACTGAAGGCATTTTCAGACCTTATGATCAATTCAAAAGCTGGCGCTGAAGTGCTCGCTATCTCTCTACCGACAGTGTTTACAGCCAGAGCCTGGATCAACCCAGCGAATCTCAAGGTGGACTGGGACCAATCAACTACGTTCTCGCTTCAGACATCACCAAAGATGTCAGCCGCGATTTGTGTCTTGATGGAAGATAAAGGTGTCGCCCTGCGCGGTCTTTTCATCATCGACCAAGACGGTGTATTGCAATATCAAGTAGTACACTCCTCAACATCGGCGCTCCGTAGAAGAAACCCTCCGCGTACTTGAAGCTCTCAAGACCGGCGTCTCTGCCGCCAAGCTGATTGGAAACCAGCCCAAAAAGCCAATGACTGTGTAATTTGACAGTCAAATAGTTCAAAAGTAAGGTCAAAAGGGCGTCCCTTTTGTTTTTTAGCCCGAGCCTTTACTTTTGTCCTGGACCAGCATTCGACTCACTGTCTGTGCATATCTTTTAGTTGCAGAAAGTCAATTTAGGCTAAAGTATGGGATTTCGCGCTGCTTTTAAGGCTAGAATTAGCGCAGTCGGTCTTGCCGTAACTTCAATCTGTGGAGGGCATTATGCCTCTTAGAATGGACACTCCCTGCCTTCAATCGAAGGTGTTGACGACTAGTTCAATTCTCCTGCTCTTAAGACGCTGATCTAGCGGTCATCCTGTCTTGATTCATTTTTGGGCTCTGAGCTGTGGCATTTGCAAAGAGTCTTTGCCTGAGTTAAACAAATGGGTAGATGAGTACGGCTCAAAAGGACTCAAAATTATTTCAATCCATATGCCTCGTATGGAAAGCGATACTGACATGCCTGCTGTCATTGCCTGCATGAAAGAATGGGAAATGAAACAGCCTTTGTGTGGTGGATAACTGGCACACAATCACAGATAGATTTGAAAACAAGTATGTGCCAGCCCTTTATCTCTTTGATGCTGAGCACAAAATGCGCCATTTTCAGGCTGGAGAAAAGGCCGTAAAAATGACCGAGCCAGTTGTACAAAGAGTGCTGGGTTTAGCACAATCAGTCTAATTGAGGGTGATAACTATGGGTGGAAGTAGCCCGGTGCGCTCCTGTAAATCAGTCGGTGCCACACCGGTATTTATCGAGAGTGCTGACGGCTGCTACATGCACGACGAAGACCATAATCGTTATATCGACTATGTTGGTTCGTGGGGCGCTATGGTACTGGGGCACAGACATCCCTGTGTTTTAAATGCCATAGAGGATGCTATTGCTAAAGGCACCAGCTTTGGTGCACCATGCCGGGCCGAAGTAGAGATGGCTGAGCTTATCTGTAAGCTCGTACCATCTGTAGAAATGGTGCGTATGGTCAACTCCGGTACCGAAGCTTGCATGTCCGCTATTCGCGTAGCACGCGCTTTTACTAAGCGTGATTTGATTGTCAAATTTGACGGATGCTACCACGGGCATGCTGATTCATTCCTGGTCAAAGCTGGTTCTGGTCTGGCTACTCTTGGTCTGGCATCGGCCACAAGCTCTCCAGGTGTGCCCAAAGAATTTACATCCATGACAGTCAGTCTGCCTTATAACGATGTGGACGCTTTAAGAGAAGTGTTTGCAAAAAAATCAGATCAGATTGCCTGTGTCATTATCGAGCCAGTCGTTGGCAATAGTGGCGTAATTGAGCCCACCGCTGAGTTTCTCAAAGCGCTCACCGGGCTTTGCAAAGATAGCGGCGCTTTACTTATATTTGATGAAGTAATGACTGGTTTTAGAGTGGCTCTGGGCGGCGCTCAAGAGCGCTACAGTATCAAACCTGATATGACTTGCTTTGGCAAAGTAATCGGTGGTGGCTTACCTGTGGGCGCTTATGGTGGTCGCAAAGACATCATGTCTATGGTGGCACCATCCGGTCCTGTTTATCAGGCTGGTACTCTGTCTGGTAATCCGCTGGCGATGGCCGCTGGACTGGCTCAACTAAAGCATCTTAAGAGCAGTACTGCTTTTACTAAGCTCATAGCTGTGACCGATGAGCTAGCCGCTGGTCTCAAAAAAGTACTGGAAGACAATGACGTCAAAGCCCAGGTTGTCCATGTACCAGGCATGCTCAGCGTGTTTTTTACAGACAAGCCGGTGCACAATTTTGAGGATGCTCTCAAGTGTGATACTGAGTTTTTTGGCAAAGTCTGGAAGAGTCTTTTGGCTGATGGTGTTTACTGGCCTCCCTCACAATTTGAAGCGTGCTTTTTGAGCATCATGCACAGTAAGAGCGATCTCAAAGAAACATTTGAAGCTTTTGATAAAGCCTCAAAAAAACTAAAAGCAAAAACTAGTTAGTGGTAATAATTTGCGGAGTTTGAAATGCAGTTTGTAGTAACTGGTTATGACGGCGATGATGCACAAGCACTTGAGCGTCGGCTGCACAAAGAGAAGAGCATCTTAAAGCTGCTGAAAAATGAAAGCTCAGGGCATTTTGTTATTTGCCACTGCTTTGCTTGATGACAACGAAAAAATGGTTGGTTCTATCCTCGTGGTTGACTATCCCAGTCGTGAAAAACTGGATGAATGGCTTAAAGTAGAGCCATATGTGACTGGTAAAGTCTGGCTCAAAACTGATGTCAGACAGTGCCGAGTTGCTCCCATGTTTCAGCCGGCTGTGCAGAGCTAGGCGGATTGCGCCAGCTCTCGCTCTCGTAGTTTGTCTGGATGGAGCGGTACTGGCACAAGGATATTGTCGCGCTTCATGGTCCAGGCTGAGCCTCAGCGCTGGTACTAGTAGTGGTGGCAAATCAGAGCCAGCATCTGGTCACCCTCATATTTGACCATGTGAATGATTTTGCGCAAGTCACCCTGATATGGTGCGGCACTGTGATACTGAATAATTATTGGCTCGTTTAAATCTGGTACTACAATTATCCCCTTGAGGGCTCTTGTACAAAAGTAAGTAAGCAGTCACTGCACAATTTGCGGGGCATAAATGGTAAGCCATGCAACTTTGTCAGTTGTAGCTCGGGGCTGTGGCAAAGTCGGCAAGGACCGCCGCCAAAGAGACTGGCAAAGGTGATGCTCAGCGCTATAGCGCCAGCGCTTAAATTTGATTGTTGTTTGTTTTAGTGTAGACAAATGCTTATATCCACAGTCGGCAATACTGTAGACGCAATTTTGCTACTGCAAGTTCAATTTATTAGTCTTGCTCACTGGCGGGGTGGCTTGGCTCTTCAGGCGGCATCGCTACATCCGGCTGTAGCGGTCCAAATGCCATACGCATAGCCGTTTTGCCGATGTCGTAGACTTCTTTTTTGCGCAGATTAGAGAGTGCTACGATAGCACAATTACTCTCAGGCAAGATCATTACAATGGAGCCTACACCTTGAGTGGCACCATCCCAAAAAACTTGATACTGACCAATTAAAACTTATAATGGCAGCTGACCAACCAAAGGCCCACTTGTTAGGTTGACCGGTGCTGAGCGCGGGGCGATCGTACCAGAGCGATTTGTAGCCCTGCTCTGATAGCAGGCGCCGGCTGATCAGACCTAAAACATAGCGCACCATATCACTGCCGCTGCTAGCTAACATGCCAGCAGCAAATGAGGACCGCTGGACTTTTGTAGACAACTGGACGCAGTGGCCCTTTGCCCAGATTATCTGTATAACCCTGCGCCACCATGCCGGTTGGAGCAAGCAGCACTGTAGTGGCTGTGTTTCTCATTTGTAGCGGAGCTAAGATTGTTTCTTCTACCATTTCCAGATAGCGCTTGCCTGATGCTCTGGCAATCACTGAGCCAAGCAATCTGTAACTATAATTTGAATAGAGAATTGTGAGCCTGGCTCAGAAGCCAGTGGTGTATGCACCAGGCTGTCTAGCTGGTTTTTCCATTCAATTTCTTTGTCTAGTTTGGCTGGCACTCCTGCCGCCATCGACGCCAGTTGTCTAATTGTCAAATCGCGATAGGGTCTGGTCAAGCCATTAACATATTTTTGCAGTGGATCATCCAGTCCAACTAACCCTCTGTCCACAAGAGACAAAAGTGTTAAACCAGTAAAACTTTTGGTCACACTAGCCAGACCAAATACAGTATTGTCGGTTACCGGGATGCGCCGCTCTAAGTCGGCATAGCCGTAGCATTTTTGGAAGACTACCTGTCCATTTTTTATGATTGCTATGGTGTAGCCTGGAATATTGTAAGTGGCATGCGTTGCGTGATCATGGCGTCGATGTCAGCTAGACGCTGATTAAAAGCTGCGTCCTGTTGCTGCGGCTGTTGCTGCAACAATTGTGGCTCAGCGGCATTAAACTGTTGGGCACTCACTGGCAGTATTGTGGCACTTGCTAGCATCAACCAGAGTGCTAGTGATTTGGCTCTTTTCACTTCTGACTTTCCTCGTCAACTGCGCTTTGTATCTGGTACCAATGATGGTGCCATTATTTTGATTGGCTGTTGATACTGATTTAGCGACCGCGCCTCGGGAGAGTTATATAGCTGCCTTTCCAAAGTGAAAAAGGACCTTTTAGATCTTTGCGTGAGTATTTACCAAAGTCGTAAACATAAACTCGATAACGGCTGCCTGGATTGAGCTTGATGCCGTGTTCACCAGGCTTGGTCAGAGCGATGAGGTCTCTTTTTTTGTAGCCTTCAGTGGGATAGTAAACGTGATCGATTTTAAATTTCCAACGGTTATGGTTGTATTTGTCAGGTTTGAGTTGTTCCGTCATGGTGCCATCAAAAAGAATGCCACCATCAAGTCTTTCCATGACATTGTTATCACTGACTGTGCGCAACCTGTCTTCGTGAAAGACGATCTCATCAACGGTAGGATTAAAGTGAGTCGAGATATTTTTGGGAAAATAAGGATCTTCACTTGGTGTTTCGGCTGTGCACCGGGACTATTGTAAAAACTCCAGGCGATTACTGTCAGTGCCAGTGCAGTTAAACAATTTTTTTGCATGTTATGGGGGCTCTTGATCTGGTTGATGATATTGTAGCCTAACATTATTTGCCTGCTGTCAACATGCAAGCCGTAATCGTCACCGCTATCCATTCCTGGAAAAAATATGTCTAATCAATTCACAAATACTGCCTCGTCTACTATGGCGCAATTAATAAATCGCAGTGAAAAAGAGCTGACTGAAAGTTTTGCCGCGATTGATGCCATTGCCATGACCAATCAAGAAAAGGTATTACGGTCATTTGCCAAAAATCGGCTGACAGAGGAGTTTTTTGCTGAACGCACCGGTTATGGTATCGATGACACCGGACGGGAGGCGATAGACAGAATATTTGCTGATGCCTTTGGCTGCGAGCCTGCGCGGTGCGCATGCAGATGGTCTCTGGCACCCATGCCATTGCCTGTGCTCTCTTTGGTAACTTAAAACCGGGAGATAAGATGGTCAGCCTGACTGGCAAACCTTACGATACGCTTAATCAGGTAATCGGTCATACAACCCATGGAGTAGGTTCGCTGCACAGTTATCAGGTGCAATACCAGGAGCTAGATTTGACCGGTCTGCTCAAAAATAATTGTCAGGACGCTGAGCTTGATGCTGCTCTCGCTCCGGCACTGGCACAAGGCAACGCCGCCCGGCTTTACCACATCCAAAAATCCCGGGGCTACTCAATGACCCGCCCCACCCTCTCAAATACTCAAATCCAGAGGCTGGTCCAGGCTGTACGCAGGGTCGATAGCGGAGCAATTATTTTTGTTGATAATTGCTATGGCGAGTTTGTTGAGGACTGCGAGCCTGTGGCTATTGGTGCCGATTTAATGGCGGGCAGCTTAATCAAAAATCCAGGTGGTGGACTGGCCTTGACTGGTGGCTATGTGGCTGGACGGCAGGACCTTGTGGACAATGCTCTGATAAGGCTCACTGCTCCTGGTATAGGTGGGCATCTGGGTGTCACATTTAATCAAAACCGCCTGGTCTTGCAAGGCTTATTTTTGGCTCCTGCTGTTGTTGCTGGAGCTGTCAAAGGCGCCATGCTGGCGGCCTCCGTCTTTGCCCAGCTGGGACTAAAGGTCAGCCCCGGCCCGGACGAGAGCCGCTATGACATCATTCAGGCAATAGAGTTTGGTGAGCGCCAGCGTCTTATTAATTTTTGCCGTGCTTTGCAGAGCTTTTCGCCGGTAAACTCTCATGTGGCGCCAGAGCCAAGTGGCATGCCCGGTTATGAAGATCAAGTAATTATGGCTGGGGGCAGTTTTGTGGAAGGCGCCACAATTGAGTTATCAGCTGATGGGCCACTTTGTCCGCCTTTTGCGGTCTATTTGCAAGGAGGGCTCTCTTATCTACATGTTAAGAGTGCACTTTTGGGCGCCTTAAACTTGTCACAGAGCGGCGAGACACCCTTTTTCTAGAATAAACATTTACCTACTTGTCAAAAAACGTCTACTTTTCTTCTCTCAAGGTCCTTATAATGGGCGCAACACCTTAGCAAGAGAGGATTCGCATGGTTGCTCAGATGCCCGCCCGGACACCAAGTATGTCGGGAGCTAAGCTCGATCTTAAGATCCTTTCTGGTACAGCCAATCCAGAGTTGGCTAGAGAGGTCGCCGAGCACCTTGGCTTGACCTTGACCCCTCTGCGTATTTCGCCTTTTAGTGACGGCGAGATTTATGTACAACTGCAAGAGAGCGTGCGCGGTGTTGATTGTTTTGTAATCCAGCCCACCTGCTCGCCAGTCAACGAAAATTTGATGGAGCTCTTGATTTTGCTTGATGCTCTCAAGCGTGCATCAGCTGGACGTATCACTGTTGTGATGCCCTACTACGGTTACGGACGTCAGGACCGTAAAGCCGCTGGTCGGGAAGCGATTACCGCTAAATTGATTGCCGATTTGCTCACTACATCAGGGGCCCAGAGAGTGGTTGCTCTGGATTTGCACGCTCCTCAAATCATGGGATTTTTTAATATCCTGGTGGATCACCTTTACGCCAGTCCTGTACTTCTGGACCACATCCGTTCTCTCAACCTAAAAGACATCGTCCTGGTCAGCCCTGACGTCGGCGGTGTGTCTCGCACCAGAGCATTTGCCAAAAAGCTCGACGATGCTCCTATCGCTATCATCGACAAACGTCGCACCAAGCACAATGTGGCTGAAGTGATGAGTGTCGTTGGTGATGTCGAGGGTAAGACCGCCATTATGGTGGACGACATGGTTGATACCGCTGGTACCCTCGTTAAGGGTGCTGAGCTATTGATCAAAGAAGGCGCAAAGCAGGTCTATGCTTGTGCCACCCACGCTGTGCTTTCTGGTCCTGCCAATGAGCGTCTAGACAAGTCACCCATCGAAAAGCTAATAGTCACCAATTCAATTCCACACGACACTGCCAATGTTTCCAATAAAATAGTGCAGTTGTCTGTCGCTAAGCTACTTGGTGAGGCAATCTGGCGTATCCACGATGACAGCTCTGTCAGCGAGATGTTTGAATGACCTTGATTTTGGAGAGTTTTGCGGTCGGTCCACTGGGCTGCAACTGCTCTATTGTCGGCTGTAAAGAAACCGGAGAGGCGATTGTCGTCGATCCTGGTGGTGATGTCGACAAGATTATAGCCAGGCTGGATGCTCATGGGCTCAAGCCCAAATATTTAATTCACACTCATGCTCATTTTGACAACATCGTGGGGTCTCGTGTCATGCGCGGAGAAACTGGAGCATGTATCTGTCTGCATAAAGAAGATCAGGTTTTGTATGACATGCTCGACAAACAGCCAAAATGTTTGGTCTTCAGGCTGATGATCCGCTGCCGGTGGACAAATATCTTGATGACGAAGAAATTTTGAATGTCGGCAATTTTAAAACTGAGATCTTGCATACTCCCGGTCATACCCCGGGTAGTTGTTGTTTTTCGATGGCAGATAAAGAGAGTGTCTTGTTTAGTGGCGATACCCTCTTTAATCGCTCCATTGGTCGGACGGATCTCTGGGGTGGATCTCATGACAAAATACTAAAATCAATCTCCGATAGATTGTTTACTCTCGATGAGAGTACAAGGGTGATACCTGGTCATGGACCTGACACCGATATCTGGACAGAAAAAAGAGAGAATCCATTTTTTTGAATTACAAAACTGACGAAATTGATTTTTCACCTTTTAACGCCGACGAAGTGCTGCGTGCCCTTTGCTCGGTTTTAAGGACCAGTAAGCACCTTTCTTTTAGCTATGCCGGTGATATTCAGAGTTTGATAGACCGCATTGGTAGAGTCTTTTATGCCGGTCGAGCCTTGATCTTTGTCCATTCTTCAGATGAGCGGCCTCAGGTCGAAATATTTGAATATGTAAAAAGCGAAAAAGCGGCACTGGGCCTTTCAGTTTGCCACGCCCTTTGGTCAGCGCTTTGCCGCCCACTTAGTGGGTCTGGCTCAGGAAGTGACAATGGTCGAAGAGCCGTCTACATTTGCTGCAGAGCTTGATAGCGAGTATAAAGAGTTTTTTGGCAAGCTGGCTGAAAACCTCGGTCCAGAGCGGTTTTATATGATTCCGCTGCGGCTATTGAGTAGTGATGTAGGCTCTACAACCAGTGAGAAGCGCGCTGGACTTTTGCTCTTGCAAGAGTCTGATGCCAAAGTGCGCTGGAATAAACTGGTACTTGATAGTCTGGTCACAATCGCCGATCACCTGGCTAAACTGGCTCAGGTAGAGAGTCTCAACTGTCGGCTTGAAGCTCACGAAAAGGACGATGCGGCTACTGGCTTTTAAATCGTCGCGGTGGAGTGGTGGCACTTACCGAAGAAATAGAACGGGCTAAATTTTTGGTGATGAACTTTGTTTGATGCTTGTGGTGGTGGATTCGCTCAGGCGTAGTGATGCCACAATGACTGCCGCTCAGTCAAAAGAGCTTTTGGCAGCGGTATCATCCGTAGTGTCTAAATTTGCTCGTCCTGTAGACGTTATTTGCCGCTATGGACATGACCAATTTTTGCTTTCTTTGCCTCGTATGGCAGTATCAGAAGCCGAAAAAGTTGCCGAACATATCAAATCTGGCATCAATGGCGCTCTATTAAATGTCGCCTCCAAGCAGAAGCAAGCCAATCACGGCAAGCCCTTTGATGAAGCGCAAGCAGGGGTAGCCGGGCAACCGCTCTCAGCCAGTATTGGTGTGGCTTGTATGAGCGAGGATGGTAAATGCTTTGATGAGCTTTTGGCCGTATGTCACGACCTTGTCAGTCAGGCTCAGAGCATTGGTGGCAATGTTGTTAAGGTGCGCAAGAAATCTTGACATGGCTCATGTTTTGTTATCCGTCCTCCGGTGACTGGGTATTCTGATAGTATTGAGTAGTATTTGTATAAGAGGAGTTGCCATGACAGTGTCAAAATTGAGCCCTAAAGCAGTGCGCAAGACCTTTGTGGTGAGCCTGGTCAGTCTGGCAATCGGTATGGGCTTTGTATTGCCCGCAAATGCAGACAGTGAGGCTGGATTTTTTGTTATTGGTGGCGGCAGTGAGTCTGGCGGCGTGTACCAGACCGGCGCTGAGTCCGAGACCGGTGGCGTCAGTCAGTCTGGAGCCGAGTCCGAAACCGGTGGTCTCAGTCAATCGGGTGCCGAATCCGAAAGCGGCGGTATAAGTGAGACCGGAGCCGAATCAGAAACCGGCGGTGTAAGACAGACTGGAGCCGAGACCGAAGCAGATCCACTATTTGGTATCCGTACCTATAACTGGAACTAAACAGGTAACTGCAACTAAACAGTTCAAAAGTTTTGAATCGCCCGCTCTGGCATGTCCAGGTCGGGCGGTTTTTTCACAAGGTTTTCACGACTTTGTTAGTAGCTTTAGACCATAAATTTTCTTCTTTTGAGGTTTTTGATTATGGACCGTGCTGAAGCGCAAGCTAGACCTGAGCCAGTGTCTACAATTCGGATTCTAGGGATGGACAGTGAAGGCTCTTCAAACGCTGGAAATAATCAAGCCCAGAGGGAAACATTGGACTCGATGTTAAAGCGAGATCCCCTCATTGCCCGTCGTCTCAGTGATTTGGCTGGCAGTCCAGTGCCAACTGCTCCGGCCGTCGCCGAAGGAGTCAATTTCCGTAAGGAACTCGATGGCATTTCCAATGGCTCTAAGCTGGAGGGGTATGAGAAGTTTAAAGTCATAGCTGGTGTGTCAGCTCTTGATCTTGCTGTGGGATTTCCAGCTGCTTTTTCCAACTCAAATTGGGTTTTTCGTGGGACGTATTTAGGTGTTGGCACACTAAATTACTTCCATTCTCGCAATGCAGTAGACAAAATAGAGACAGAGCGTGAGTCCGCAAAGATCAAGGATAGATTTAAAACAGAACTTGGTCCAGGTGGCATCAATAAAATCGAAGAACAATGTACGCCAAGTAAAAAAGACAAAGCGCAGGCTTATATCAATGGTATGGCAGAGCAAGGTGCAGTCGGGTTTATTGCCGGTAAAACTATAGCCCCTATGACTGCTGGTTGGTCACTACCTGTGATGACACTGGCTGGCATGGGTAATGGTGCTCTGCACGCGCGTACCAATCTGGCTTTGCAACAGTCGCAGTGTGAAGTCAAAGCTATGCGCGAAAAACTTTTGAAGTGGTAAATGCCTTTACTGGCTAGCAATCAGTCGTTCCAGTACGCTTATTTTTGCATAGCCTTGCTCAATAGCCTTTTGCATGTCGGCTCTGGCGAGATCCGGCAAGTTGAGCTTTTGATAGGCGTAAGAGCGCAGGCGATAAATATACGGTGCTTTTGCTTCATTGGTAAGGGCACCGTTTAATACTTCAATCGCCTTTTGATAGTCACCGGTGATAAGCAAACACAAGGCAGTGTTTTTTGTTCTTCTCATTGGGTTTTGATGGGACTTTTGGCGCTCTGCCAGCTCAAGCGCCCGCTTTTTATTTCCCTCTTTTGCCGCCAGTAGCATGCTTATGTATAGTGCTCTGCTACTGTCTGGTTCTATCATCAGTGCTTTGTCAGCCAGTGTCTTAGCCTCTTTTAGGTCTTGCATGATAAACAAACAAGTAGCTTTGTCTGAGTAGGCTGCAGCGATTTTAGGATCATTGCTAATGAGCTCATTGGCAATCTTGAGAGCGGCTTGATTGTTGCCTTTAGCAATCTCAATAGCCATGAGCATGTCCAGCGCACGGAAGTACTTGGGGTTTAATGCCAGTGCGGTGTGGCAATCAGTGATTGCCTCTTCGATATGACCGGCAAGGAAATGTGCTTCGGCTCTCGTGACGTAAACTCCCACGTTTTTGTCGTCCAGTGCTATCGACTTTGTCGCATCAGCAATGGCTTTATCGTATTCAAACAGATCTATGTAAGCAAGCGCCCGAGTTTGATAGGAGTACTTTTGCTTTGGCTCGAGTTTGAGTGATTCGTTTATTGTGACAAGGGCTTGTTTGGCATCATCGAGATGCAGGTGTGCAACTGCCATGCCTGAGAGAATGGCTGGTGTTCGAGAAGAGTTGGGTAATAACTTGTCGGCTTTTGTGTAAGACTCTAGTGCTTCTTTATCCTGGCTGCATTCTAAATAGGCGTCCCCTAACTCGCAGTAATACCAACCTTGATCTGGGTCTATTGCGATGGCATTTTGTAAGTCAGCTCTGGCAAGTTGTGGTTTATTTGATTTTAGTTGGGCAAGACCTCTGTAGGCGAGCATTTCGGCATCGTCTGGTTTTTTTTGCAATGCCTTATTGCACTCGGCAATAACACCTTCAAATTTTTCTTGGCTCAAAAGCTGATTGAGAGTACGAGCCTTTTCCCCAGCGCCAAAATTAGCGCAACCACTACAAATGATTGCGCTAATTATAACCAGTGCTGCAAGGTTGACTCTCACAAGCGATTAGTGAGTGCTTTTGACGGTGCCTTCGGTAACGGCTGTGTAGCCCAGCTTTTTAGCATCTTTCAAATCGGTCTCAGCCAGCTTTTGATAGGCTTCGGCCCGGTTAAAGTAGGCACTACCGAGGGTGTCATCGATACTGATTGCTTTATTTAAGTCCACCAGCGCCTTTTCGTATTGACCCAGGTGTCTCAAAGCACGACCACGGTTGACATAAGCACGGGCTAGATTTGGTGAGATTTCGATAGCAGCATCACAGTCTTCGATAGCTTTTTTGTATTCGCCCAGCATTACATAAGAGTGTGCTCTGTTTACCAAGCCGATTGCCAGTTTGGGGCTCAGCTCAAGGGCTTTGTTAGCATCGGCGAGTGCTTCTTTGTGTTTGCCACCTTGATTGAGAGCGTGGGAACGGTTGACATAAGCAATAGCCGTTTTAGGTGATAGTTCAATCGCTTTGCTGGCGTCTTCAGCTGCTTTGACATGCATGTTGAGGGCGTTTTCGGCCCAGCTGCGGTTGACATAAGCCATTGTCAATTTAGGGTCGTGACTGATTGCTTTGTCGCAATCTGCTATGGCTGCTCTGTAATGTTTGCGCATCATATGGATATTGGCGCGGTTGGCGTAGGCTCTGGCATAGTCTGGTTGCAATTTGATTGCTTCGTTAAACTTGGCTTCGGCTTCTTGTCCTTTGTGCTGACCTAAAAGGGCAACGCCTTGCTTGAGAGCCTGGTAGGCTGCCGTATTTACTTTGCCACTACCGGTGGTTTTAGTCTCAGTCACGACTTTGGTTGTCTTGACTGTTTTGGCACTTGCCCCTTGTACAAAAACGACGGTGGCAAGAGTCAAACTCAATGCTGCAATAGACACCGGATTAAGTCTAAATTCCTTCAATGCTCTACTCCTATCGGTCCACAAGGACAAGTGACGCACACATTATCTCATAGCAAGCCGGGGCTCAACTATTTGACATTTGGTTGAGTTTGGCTGGCTGTTTTATTAATAGCTGCCTTAAACTCATCGGTGACTTTAATCTGAGCTTCTTTGCGGCGCTTGAGAAGCCAGTCGTTTTTGATTTTATCCATATGTTGAGCGATAAACTGCTGTTGCAAAGGTTCTTTTAGTTCCTCAAAGGTAAAGGTGCCAGCTGTCTTCTTATCCAGTACCCTGACTACGTGATAACCAAATATAGTCTCAATTGGTTTACTTGCCACTTCACCAGTTTTAAGTGATTTGACTGCTTCTAAGAGTGCCTTTTGATCTTTGCCGATAGATTCGCCAGCAGTGACATCTATATAGCCAAGTTCGCCTCCGTTTTTTGCCTGTCTGGCTTGCATGTCTTCGGTGTAGTTGTCAGCCAGGCTCTTGAAGTCCTCACCTTTTTTAGCTCTGTCGATTAACTCCTGAGCCAGACGTATTTTTTGCTGTTTGACCACAAGCACTTCTTGCTCGATTTCAGTATCGCTCAATTTTGGATTTTGTTTCTTTAGCTGACTTTTGACACTCTCCAGCGGTGGTGTATCAACAGATGGAAAGGCGATGATGATATGAGCCAGTCTGATTTTTTCGCCGTGTTTGAACTGAGCTTTGTTTTTTTGATAAAAGTCAAACAGCTTTTGATCGCTCATACCGCTTTCTTTGGCTATCTTTTCTAGCACCATGCGCATCATTTCGCCCTGGACCAGATCTTCTTTTACTTCTTCTGGAGTCTGTTCAGCTGATTCCAGTGCTTTTTTAAATCTCGGTGTCTCTTTGATTTTGAGATAGCGGTTGTAAGCAGGGCGGTAATAACCCAGCTTTTTAGCTTCTGCCATGATTAGTTCACGGTTGATAAGCTCGGTCAAAAGCTGTTGTTCGATGATGGCGGCGCCTGTCTTAAAAGCCAGTCCAAGATTCATTACTTGATTGTCAAATTGAGCTTTAGTCAGGTTTTTATCTTTGAGATAAGCATCTAGACTTTTGCCATCGAGAGCTTGCGGCTTTTTGGCTGTTTCTAACAATCTGGCTTTTTCTTCGGCAGTAAGCTCTATTTTGTTAGCTTTTGCCTGCGCTACAAACTGTTGTACTTGTTGTGGTTGCAGTGTCAAAACAGTTTGCAATGAGACTATTGCTTCACGGTATTCGCGTTTAAACTGTGCCACCGTGACTGGTGCATTGTCGACCATGCAGATAACGAGGCTGTCCGGCAATTTAGAGAGAGTCTGTGCGCTGACCTGACTGAGGTCGCTACTGACTGGCGTGGTGGTAGCACTATCTGTATCAGTGGTGGTCTTTGCCCCCTCTACGTCAGTGCCAGTACTTGTGCTGGCCGCTTTTGTGGTGTCAGGTGCTCCACTTGTGGCTTTATCTGGATTTTTGTCTGGAGTTTTTGCTGTCTCAGTTGTATTTGAGCAGCCAGCCAAAATCAGGCTCAATGCCAGTGGCACAAGGTGCAGTGCCAGTGCTTTAGGAGTGGACTTTATGATGAGGCTGCCATTGTTTTGTGCTGTTTGCCTGTCGTTTGTCATTTACTCGCCTTATTTTAGTTACGCTGACTTGTGTTCATCTCGTGGCTTGCCACCATTGCTTGCAATAGTTCTTCTAAGAGACTGAGTTGATCTTCGGGCAGGTCTCCCTGCGCTTTGACCAGGATATAAGGACTGGAGCCCTGACCGCCGGCGATACCAGGTTTGTAGGTGGTACGAGTAGCAAGATGCTTGGGCAGTCTGGCCTGCACTGGCATCCACTGCTGCAAGCGGAATGGCACATAGAGTCTCATGCCTTGCATGTCTGGCTTGATCGACTGGACATTGGCTCCGGCAGCAAGCAGTCTCAGTTTTACAACTTTGACCAGTTGCTCGGTTTCTTTTGGTATGTTGCCAAATCTGTCTTTCCATTCAGATATAAGCATGACCAGTTCGCGTTCGGTGCGGACATCAGCCAGTCGCTTGTACTCGACCAGTCTTTGTTCGTTATCCTGGATATAGCTCTCGGGGATAAAGGCTGTGACGTTGATATCAACGGCGGTATCAGCTTCTTGTTGTACTGCTTCACCTTTAAGCTCAGCTACTGACTCTTCAAGCAGCTTGCAATAGAGGTCAAAGCCCACAGAGATCATATGTCCATGCTGCTCGCTACCGAGGATGTTGCCGACTCCTCTTATTTCCATATCTCTCAGGGCGATTTGGTAGCCTGAGCCCAGCGATGTAAATTCACGGATGGCTTTGAGTCTGCCCTGAGCTTGTTCGGAGAGGACTTTGGATGGTTTGTAGAGACAGTAAGCATAAGCCTGTACTTCGGAGCGGCCGACCCGACCTCTGAGCTGATACATCTGAGCCAGACCTAGTTTGTCGGCATCATTGATGATGATGGTATTGACGTTAGGTATGTCTAGACCAGACTCGATAATCGTGGTGCAGACCAGTACATCAAATTCATGGGACAAAAAGGAGAGCATGACGTTTTCGAGATCGCGCTCGCCCATCTGTCCGTGACCTATCGCTATGCGCGCTTCCGGTACCAGTTGTTTGACTTCATAGGCGATTTGCTCGATGTTTTCGACTCTATTGTGGACAAAGTATATCTGTCCACCACGCTCCATCTCGTGCAAGATAGCGGTGCGCACTAGAGGTAGTTTGTATTCGCCCACAAAAGTCTTAATGGGAGCACGGTTTGTGGGAGGTGTGTCGATAATAGACATATCGCGCGCACCGGATAAGGCCATATATAAAGTACGTGGAATAGGTGTGGCTGACATGGTCATCACATCCACCATCACACGCAACTGTTTAAGGCGCTCTTTGTGAGCGACACCAAAGCGCTGTTCTTCGTCTATGACGACCAGTCCTAAATCCTTAAAGGCGATATCTTTTTGCAGCATGCGGTGGGTGCCTATCACCACATCACATTCGCCGGTGGAGAGACGTTTGGCTACTTCTCTTTGTTCTTTGGCTGTGCGAAATCTGCTCAAAAGTCCCACTTTGACAGGATATGGAGCAAAGCGCTCACTCATATTGTTAAAGTGTTGTTGCGCCAGAATTGTTGTAGGTACAAGCACCGCTACTTGTTTGCCGGACATAACGGCTTTGAATACACCGCGGATAGCGACTTCTGTTTTACCAAAGCCGACGTCTCCGCAAATGAGGCGGTCCATAGGTTTATCTGATTCCAGATCGCCTTTGACGTCCTGAATAGCTTGCCACTGGTCTGGTGTTTCTTCGTAGGGAAAGGCTTCTTCCATTTCAAACTGCCACGGTGTATCAGGTGGGCACTGGTAGCCTTCCTGCTTGGCGCGCATGGCATAGAGATTGACCAGGTCTTCTGCCACTTGTTTGATTGATTTTTTGACCCGGCGTTTTGTGGATTCCCACTCAGCACCGCCCAGTCTCGATAGCCGTGGTGCGCTGTCTCCAGCGCCGCGATAACGACTGAGCAAGTTTATCTGGTCAACTGGCACATAGAGTCTATCTTCGCCACTGTACTGGACCGTTAGATATTCTCTTTGCTGGCTGTCCATCGAGATGCGTTGCACCCCGATAAATTGACCGATACCGTGTTTGGTGTGGACTACATAGTCACTGACTTTGAGATCAGCTACGCTGGTAAAACGTTCGTAGTTCTTTTCTATGACTGGACGACGGTAAACAGTCGGTTTACGCTTGACACCAAACATTTCAGCGTCGGTGATACAAATCAGTCCAGCGTCATTGAGCTTGTAGCCATGGGTAAAGCCATGACGACAGACCCAGATTCTGTCTTTTTCTTTTTTAGGTGCTTCGAGCTTGCCGCCCTCTAGCTGACTGAGAGTGCTTGCTAGCAAATCACCACTGGCTGGTTTATCTGCACTGGCAGCTGTGGTATCACCATCAGCCAGGGCAATGTGAGTCTCCTCATCGTCTGCCCCTTCGCTAGAAACATAAGCGGCCGGGCAATCCCATTCTTTGAGGATGCCGAGGATACGCTGTGGTTGTTCGGTACAGATTAGTACGTGGTAGCCATCTTTGCGCCAACCTTTGAGTTTTTCGGCAAGCAGGCCGAGTTGATTACCAAATCTGTCTATAGGTTGGCAATCAAAGTGTATTGGTGCCATGGCAGACGAAGAGCCCGCTTCTTCGTCCATCGATAGAGGCAATGTGGAAACAAAGATGCGTTGAAATTTCTTGAGATTGGCGCCAACTTCAGATGCCTTCTGGTGCAACTGGCGAGGGAGCGGTAGCAATCTGCCTGTTTCCAGACCTTCATTAAAAGCCCCAGTGAGACGTTCTTCGTAGGAGCTTAAGGCTGCTAACAAGCTGTCCCATTCATCCAAAACGACCAGGGCGTTGTCTGGTAGATAGCTTAAGAGCGTGGCAAATTCAGACTCTATATATGGTGCATAATATTCGACTGATTCGGGATAGCGTCCCTGACTGAGTGCCAGGAGGTCGCCTTCCATCACTTCTTTGAGTGTTTCGCTAGCTTGATCCGGCAGTTTGGCGCAGGCGTCTTCGGTTACTGTGCGCAACTTGGCTGTAAATGCCTCGCGGGTTTGTTCGTCGCTCTCGAGCACCACCCACCATCTGGGTGGTATCACTGTAACATCACTGTTTTCGATGGAGCGCTGAGAGTCGATATTAAAGATACGCATCGACTCGATTTCGTCGCCAAAAAGTTCGATACGGACTGGCAGTCCATAAGATGGGTAAATATCGATGATATCGCCCCTGATGCTAAACTCGCCGCGCAAAGTGACCAGTGCTTCTCTGCTATAACCCAAATCGGTCAGAGACTTGGCGATGGCGTTACTATCAATTGACTCGCCCACTGTCAATTTGAGCGATTTTTGACGCAGTGTGGCTGGTGCCAATACTCTTTGAGTCAGGGCTCTTGAGCTGACTACAGCGATAATAGGGTCTTGTGGTTTGCTGTCTAGTTGATGCAAAAGCTCCATCTGGGCGGCGATATTGTCCGGGCTGGATAATACTTGCTCGTAAGGTGAGACTTCGCTTGATGGATAGAGATAGATAGGGAAGCGGCTTAAGTTGCCCAGTTCCTGGTGATATCTTGCTCCGGTATGGTTGTCTTGTACGACCAGTACCACGGGGCGTTTGGTTTCGTGAGACAAAACAGACAATACGAGAGATTTAGCCGAGTCTGTCAGTCCGACAAGATTGAGCTCAGATGCGCTGCCTCTAGCCGTGCGCGATAGCAATTTGGCATATTGGGGGCTATCTATAAAGAGCTGATGGAGCTTTGCCACCAAATTAAGATTGCTAGTGAGCATCGTCCGGGACTACCTTTGGCTAATTGAGAATAGCGCCCCGAATTGGACATAAAATGCCCTATTGGGGAAACGGCTATTTTATCACTTGCTTAGAGGAGATATCCTCACTGATGGCGCTGTGTAAAGGCGCGAGTCTAGTATTATGAGTTGATTAGTAGTTAATTACGCCTGTAAAGCCAAAACGCTTGAATAAAACAAATTGCCAAGTGAACTTATTTAATTGCCCAGTCAAAAAGAATCGACTGCTGGTGTTCAGTTTGAGCTGTTTGATGGTTTCAGCAAGCCTGGGTGGGTCCATGGTCCAGGCGCAGGGCGGTAGTAAAGAGGATGCCCGGAGGTATCTTGCCAAAGGCTCAGAGCTTTTGCGCCAAAATAAAAATGATGAAGCCCTCAGGGCTTTTGAAGCGGCAGTGAGGATAGATCCCAAATTACCGGCTGCTTACAATAATATCGGGCGAATTTATGCCGACCGCGAAAACAGCGAAAAGGCAATCTATTATTTTAAAAGAGCTATAGGTATAGAGCCTTTGTATGAGCCAGCGCTCTCCAATCTGGGGCTGGTGCTCTATTCCACTGGCAAACCCGAAGATGCCATACATCCCTGGCGGCTTTGTCTTACAACGGGCGACAAAGATAGCCCCACTATGCATTATTACCTGGCTAATGCCTTGCGTGATGTAGGCAATAAAGCCGATAAAAACGACAAAGACAGCTTTTTGAGAGAAGCCCGGGATCACTATGCCACGGCTATTAAGTTGAGCCCCGACTTTGCCGCTGCCTATAGCGGCTTATCGGTGGTTGACCTTAGCGAAGGACGTCTTGATGATGCTAAAAGTCACGTTGAAACCGCTATCAAACTCAAGCCCAATAGTGCATTTAGTTACTATCACCTCGGTCTAATTGAGGAGCGTCTCGGTAATAAAGCCGCTGCCATCAAGGCTTTTGAAAAGTCCAACAAATACGAGACCATAGCCAAATACCAGCAAGAGACAATAAGTCGTATTAACAGGCTCAAAGGCGCTCCGGCTCCAGTCGTAGCTATGGCGCCAGATGTGGACGATAATCTCAGTCAATTGCGGGCACGCGGTCAGGATGCACTCAAAAAACATAACTGGGATGTGGCTGTCAAAAGTTTTGACACTCTTGTCAGATCCGGTCAGGGTAATGATCCTATTATTCTCAATAATCTGGGCTATGCCCTTGCTGGTGCTGGTCAGCCCGCTAAGGCTGTGGAATATTACCGCAAGGCTTTGTTATTAAAAAACAATGTCTTTATGGAAGCACAATTTAACCTGGGTATGGCGCTGCGCCGGTTGGGTGACAATAACGGGGCTGGCGAGGCATTTAGCCGCTCAATAGAAAACGCTGCTCAAGTCAAAAAGACCAATCCAGTGGCGCAAAATATGCTGGGCATCATTTTGCGAGAGCGGGGCGACTATAAAGGTGCAAGCAATGCTTTTCGCAAAGCGATTTTGCAGTCAGGTGGTGAATTGCCTGTGGCCAACTTTAACCTCGGCGTCCTTTTGGAGCGTGAAGAGCAAACAAGAGACGCAGTGCGCGAGTATAAGACCTATCTAAAATTGGCCCCCAAAGGCGAAAACGCTAAATCAGCAAAAGAGCGTTTATTGAGGCTGACAGGCTCTCCCTATTAATAGCTTACTGATTGGCTGGCATTTGCTCATAGTGGCTTTGTAAAGACTTTTGAGAGAATGCCCCGGTGTGGGCATTGTTCTTTCCTGACATCCTTTGCCTGTAGTAAAATAGTGGATTCGACCGGGGTGTTTGGATGAGTACCACAGATCTACCATCAGCCGAAGCCGTAGAAGCCGTCTGCCAGATAGCAGGCGCACGTGCTGTCAGCCCAGTGCCAGACGGCAAAAAACGTGTGGCTGTTTTGATGAGTGGAGGAGTTGACTCATCGGTCACTGCCTACCTTATGCAAAAGGCTGGTTATGACGTGGTGGGTGTCACAGGCTGGTTAATAAAGTCTGGTAGTCGCTGTTGCGATACTGGCATGATTGATGCCGCCAGAGTTTGTGAAGACCTGGGCATCGAGCACCATGCCGTCGATTTGCGTGAATTATTTAAAAGCCAGATCATGGATGAGTTCCATAAGTCTTATGCCAAGGCGCGCACCCCGCTGCCTTGCAGTCTCTGCAACACATTGATCAAATGGGGAGCGCTACTCAATTACAGTATCAAGCATCTAAATGCTGACTATATTGCCACTGGTCACTATGGTCGGATTGTCGATACCGAGAGTGGCAGAAGGCTGTCTAAAGCTAAAGATCCAGGTAAGGATCAATCTTATGTACTCTGGGGTTTGACCAACGAACAAATTAACCACACCCTTTTGCCCTTAGGCGATTATTCCAAAGACGAAATACGCGAAATAGCTAAAGAAGCTGGTATTGTCACCTTTGACAAACCAGATAGCCAGGATCTGTGTTTTATTCCAAAAGGCACCACCACTCAACAGTATCTCTCGAATTTTCTTACAGTCGAGCCTGGTCCTTTGATTCACACCGTCACTGGTGAAGTCCTGGGCGAGCATCAAGGTACTTTTAACTACACCATCGGGCAAAGACGTGGTCTTGGAATCGCTTATGCCGAGCCGCTTTATGTCACTTCTATTGATCCTGATATGCGCATTGTCTATGTCGGGCCAAAAGAGGCATTGTTGCGTCAAGAGCTGACAGCTTCCTTTGTCAACTGGATCATGGAGTCACCACCGGTGCAACCATTTAGAGCAATGGCCAAAATCCGTTATAACTCTCCAGCTAGTCTGGCTATGATTTATCCTCTGCAAGACAACCAGGTCAAAGTGGTATTTGACGAGGCTCAGCCAGCCATTACTGCCGGTCAGGTGCTCGGTATCTACGACACTGACAACGTATATATACTTGGCGGCGGCTGGATAGACTGAGCGCAACTTCGCTTCCCATGCAATTTTTAGTGACTTCAAAGGCAAAAAAGTGTTTGCGTGGCTCGTGCTTTTCTCTTATAATAAATTTCATCAAAGAGAGGGCAGCTCACAGATGAAACATTTACTTGGCGCAGGCAAAACTTCAGTCTTTACAAGTGTCCTGACCAGAGTAATGGCATCACTCCTTATTGTGGCGGGCATGAGCGCATCTAGCGATGCCTTTGCCCGTAATACCAGGCAGCACTCCAAGGCAGTTATAAAAAATTACCATCCTTCCAAGTCTCGTCGCACCACCTCTAGGGTCACTGCTAGAGCAACGAGCAAGGGCAAAAGTAAACGCGCTGTAGCCAGTAAGCGTGGGCATAAGGTGCACCATGTGGCTCACGCTGCTCCCAAGACCAGATACGCCTATCCTATCGGTATTTTTATGGCGAGACCGCCAGCCTTTGATTCTAGTCCCCTGGATAGTCAGGCTGCTGAGCGCGTTGTCGATGCCTTCAACCGCGGCAACGCTGATTCTTATGCTGCTCGCATCCTGGTCAGAGCTGGACTGGTCAAATACCATCCTTTACGTGGTGGTATCTTCTGGAGGCGAGAGCCAGTTAAATACATCATTGTCCATTCCACCGAGACTGGTATTCCTATTGGTGCTGTGCGTGTTATTGAGAGCTGGAGCTCGATGGGGATACGCCATCCTGGTGCTCAGTATGTAGTCGACAGAGATGGCACCATTGTCCAGGCAGTTGATCCTGATCTGGCTACTGTCCATATCAATATTTTTAAAACACTACCAGGCATCAATAACGATAACAGTATCGGGATTGAGATGTGTCATGCCGGTGCTCAGGATTACCCTCAAGAGTTGCGTCAATCTGTCATTAAGCTCATTACTTATTTGCAAAACCGCTACAACATTGATGATGCCAATGTTATTACGCACCGTTATGCTCAGCAAGGGGATCATACAGATCCTGTGCGCTTTGATTTTGAGCAATTTATTGCCACCAAAAACCAATTCAAAAACCAGGCCATTGCTTATCGCACCGGCAAGATTACCCAGGAGTCCAGGAGTTGGCGCGCTAGTCCAGAGCCTCAGATTAATACTTATCTCAAGCTCCACAACAAAGTAAGCGAGCCGGTGGGCTCCACGACTACTCCAGTGCCAGCCCAGGAGGTTTTACCCTCTGGCAATTCACCGGCTGGCAAATTACCGGTTGGCAAATTAGCTCCCGCACCACAGCTACAATCACTAGATGAGTTAAATACTCAGCCAGCAATTGACAAAAAGCCTGCCACACCGTCCATTGATGCTCCCGCACCAGTGCCGGTGCCCGCTAGTCCTGTCTCAGTACCTGCGCCATCAACAGTCACCCCTCCAGCTAATCTTGCTCCAGCTAATCCAGCTCCAGCTGCTCCAGTAGAGGGAGAGGGCAAGCCTCAAGCCAGTATTTTTGTACCAGCTCAAGCCATGCTCAAACATAAGCAGTTTGTACCGGTTGATACCACTACCTCGATCAAATATTATCCGCCTGGTTATTTTAATCACCAGGCACAGACCAAAACCATCAAAAACTACTAGACATCAATTGCTAGCAGGCTCTCGTAACTATGATTGAGACCAATATGGCTCTCAATTAGATTGATACTGTCTATCTTTTGTATGATTGGCGCTATTTGGGCAAAGCTCTGACTGAGATAGTCCAGGTCTAGCTCTGCATTTTCCTTAAAGCGCATTACTGTAAGATGCGGCATAAATTTGAAGTTGCGTTCAACTGTATCGTCGATATTTAGATACGGCGTTAGTGCTTCTCTTATAAGTGTGCCAGATTGGCTTAGTTGAGTGTTCACCACATCTGGTGTCACCACTGCCACCCGGGCAGGCTCGCCTGTCGGCCACAGAGCCAGTCTGTTGTAAGTAATGACTAGTTCTGGTGCGGCTTCTTGCCTGATTTGGGGTGTAATTGCCTTTAGTTTGTCTTTGACTGCCTGTATTTTGCCTTCTTCTAGTTCACCTAAAAACTGCCAGGTTATATGGAGCTTTTGTAGTGGCGTTGCTTTTGCCAAAGGGAGCGCAGGCGTTTTGTCGTTGATTGACTGTGCCACGATTTGGGCCCACTGACTGAGCCGTTGAGCTTGATCACCAGTGACAAACGAGCCGACATAGACGCGGGGCATTACTATTCTATTTTGTCGGGGAAGTTATTTTTGACTGAGCGGATTACTCCTTGCGGTCCGCCCATGCCTTTGATGAGCAGTCCACCGCCAAGAGCGAAGGGTAAAAAGAGTACGATCAATTGCAAAAGTGACATTGAAGCGAGGTTCATTGTCAAAGAAGAAAGCACTGCCAGAATCATCAGTAAGCAACTACCGGCAGTGACAATCCAACCCCATTTGTTTTTGGAGTTGTAGAGCATCATGCCCACTCCAATCATGAGCGGCACAAATATAACCATAAAGCCAGCACTACCAAGACCGAGCATGCTCAAAATGCTGGGAGCGACTTTGATCTGCTGAAATACCATAACAAGACCAAGGGCAATCAGACCGAGCCCACCAAAATAAGCACCGTCAGATCTGGTAATTGGATCACCTGAGTTGGCGGAATTGGCCAGCGATTTTTTGCCGGTGGCCATCATATCGGAACGACCCTGGCTCACCGACAGCTCGGTGCTCTCGCTGAGCACATTGTTTTCGAGTTCTTGTAGCTTGCGCTGGATTTCCTGTTCCTTTTTGTTCATCTTTTTGTCCTGGTAGCAACTTGTTTGTAAGTACAACGTCAGTCGGCTTCTAAGCCATTGATATTTGATTTGCCGACAATCAATTATTCCCCCCTACTAATAGAACTAGACATTTATGGTGACTGATAAAAACTCAAGCTAATTGGGTACAAAAATAAAGTATGAGTGCAGGGCTCTGGCTCTGAGCCGGTTTTGCGGTAGTGCTTGAGTGATTTTGGCTCGATTTTGGTGGCACATACTTACTAACGGATTTATAATGATTTCAGGTTTCTCGAGATTTACTATGATTAAAAATAACCCCCGTTTTGTGGCTCTGACGCTCTGCCTGTCAGCTTTTACAGTGGTATCAAGCAGCACTCAGGCAGTTTTTGCCAAGGGCAAACTAATACAAAATGCCAGCCAGTTATCAGCCAGTCCACTCGGGGTGGTCGAGCCAGGCAGTACTGGTCTTACCGGAGCGGCACTCGCTGTCAATGCAGCTAAGGCTCCTCCTGGGCTGAGCGAGGGTGCGGGCATCTGGGTCAATCTCTGGAATTATCCCAAAAACGATTTTGAAGGTTACGCCGAAAAGCTCTATGCCTCTGGCATTCGCAATCTTTTTATCCAGACTTCGCGCAGTAATACTCCAGCTATCGGACAACCAACCGAGCTGGGCTTGATTATCGAGGCCTGCCACAAATACAAAATCAGAGTAATTGCCTGGTCTTTTGCTGAGTTGCGCAATACAAAAGCCGACGCCGACAAACTCATCTATGCAGCCAAGTTTCGCACTCCCAGCGGAGACAGACTGGATGCTATAGCTCCTAACCTAGAGAAAAATCTGAACAAGCAAGCTGTCGAGGCTTACAGTACTTATTTGCGCCAGGAGTTGGGAGCGAGCTATCCCATGGTTGCTGTTGTCTATAGTCCGCTCAACAAAGCACCCCAGGTCGCTGTGACTCCCTGGAAGACTCTAGCTAAGTACTATGACGTCATTGCCCCGATGGCTTATTGGAATGGACGCTACCAGACTGTTGACGCCTACAATTACACCAAGCGCACAGTCGAGCGCATCAGAGAATTGACTGAACGATCTGACGTAGAGGTCCATGTAATAGGCGATGGCATGGGCACAAGAGCCCCTGAAATTAAAGAATTTTTGCGCGCTTGTGTCGACGCTGGTGCTCAAAGTGCCAGTCTTTATCCCAATCAACAAACAACCGTTGAGCAGTACGGCGCCATGTCTCTTTATGACGACTATATGCCTCTCAATGCTCGTGAGCGCCTCAGTATGGTGCGTCATTTGATGCAGCAGGGTGTGCTCTCCAAGCCGGGTAAGTATGACCCCTCTAAGGCTCTACCTCGCGGCGATTTGTTCTTGCTCACCGCCACTGCTCTCCAGGTGCCAAATGTGCAAGATGCAAGCTCGGCCTATGAGTATTTCCGTGCCAGTGGTGTAATTGAGGCGACCGCCAGACAATATCCCGAAATCGCCCTCGATGGCGATCTCAGTGCACCTCTGAGTATCGATACCGCTCAGGACTTTGTGGCTCAGGCTAAACGGGCTCAGTTACAGCCAAAAGGTGGGCGCAACCACAAAAATAGACCAGCTTATCTGACAATGTCCAAACCCTCCCGAGCTGACCGTCTCTTTGCCGCTCCTGCTTATGCCGGTGCTCGCAGTGAGATAAAAGGACTCAACCTGGCAAAAGGTGTAGACGGTAGCCGCAACCTCAATTATTTTGAGGCCGCCGAGCTATTTAGCCAGATTAGTCGTTAAATAGAGATATATAAGCCTGCTTTTAAAAGATAAGCATTTCAAGATGATTATTGAGCAGGATGACCGGGTAAATGATTATCGGAACACCGCGGTTGCGGGTGGAAGTAGTGGGTTAGTGCTTGCTTACTAGAGAATTTAGGCTTTGGTTTGAAGACAAACATTCAAAAAATACTTCTAATATCTTCGTTTCCGGAAGGTGTTCCCTTCGATTCGGAGGATTGTTATGCAAGTAACCGTGACTGGACGCAATTTTGAGCTGACTAGTGCTCTCAAGGAATATCTTGTTGAAAAGCTAGCTCGCGCGCAAAAGCACTTTGATCATCGCCTGGACTGTACGGCTCTATTATCGGTGGCCAAAAATCCATCGATTGCCAAAAGTCAAAAGGCTGAGGTCACCATTAAGGTCAACGGCAATGTGATTAGAGGAGAGGAAGCCACAGAGAATATGTACGCCTCAATTGATCTTGTGGCGGACAAAATCGAAAGACAACTGCGTAAATACAAAACCAGACATTTCTCGAAAGGTGGTAAGGAAAAAGGACGCTCAGAGGACGAAGCTACAGATGTCAGCGCCGAAATCGATTCGGATGTTGCTGTCAGCAAAGAGCTTGCTCTGGAAGAAATCCGTCCTAAGATTGTGCGTTCAAAACGGTTTCCGCTTAAACCTATGATGCCTGAAGAGGCTTGCAAACATATGGACTTGCTGGGCCATGACTTCTTTATGTTTATCAATTCCGAAACCAATTATGTAAATACTGTCTATCATCGTCGCGATGGTAACTATGGACTGATTGAACCGGAAGTCTAAAGAGTCAGAAGCTAAAATTCAGCTGGAAAAAGGGGGGGTCTAACCCCTTTTTTCTTTGGCGGCGGGTATTCTGGCTTTCAATGGATTAAAATCAGAATTTAAACCGGCAAGTACATTCAACTCTTAGTAGTAATCACAAATGACAACCTCCAGGCAATCCGTGGCACAAGCAAGCAATTTTTCTAGAACCTTTTCAAGGACTCTACTTACTTCAGCTCTGGCTCTTTCACTTACTCTGGCAGGCACAGGTGAGCGTGCTTTTGCTTTTGACCAGGCTACCTTGATTGGTTTAAATAATGATGGTGTGAGAGCTATCAACCAGCAAAACTATCCGCTTGCCATCCAGAAGCTGGAAGAAGCCATGAAAATGGACCCGACTTACAAAAAAGCCAGGGATAACCTATCAGTTGCTTACAACAACTATGGCGGCAGCTTTAAAAACAATCCGACTGAAGCAATAAAGCTCTTTCACAAAGCAGCCATGCTGGATCCTACTAATCCCATCACCCTTGGTAACCTGGCTAGCATTATCAAAGTGATGGGCAAAGACCCCAATAATTTTGCTACTCGTGTAGCCCTCGGCGATGCTTGTCGTAAAGCCGCTGATTTTGCCGGAGCTATTGTCGAATACCGCGAAGCGCTCAAGCTAAAAGACGATCCTAAGACTCACGAAAATCTGGGTGATGTTTACCGCGTGCGCGATCAGACAGATGATGCCATTCTTGAGTATCAGGCTGCTGCCCGCTCCGGTGATAGTGCCTCTATTGAAGTCAAACTCGGTCAATCTTTTCAGACGCGTAGAGACATCCCTAATGCCATTGCTGCATATGGTCGTGCTATCTCCATGAAGTCGGATGATCCAGAAGTGCAGGATGCTCTGGTAACTGGCTGGGAAGCGGCTGTCAGAGACAATCCCACCGCGCCCGAAAACCATGTGGGCTTGGGGCAAGCCTTGCAGTATCGCGGCGATTTTGGTCAGGCCGAAGCTGAGTTTAAACTTGCTATCTCGCTCTCTCCAGGTAAAAATAACCCAGCAGCAAACAAACTGCTTGCCGCATTGCCAGCTGCTAAAGCCGCAGCCCAGGTCAATAAGATGATTGACCTTGGCGTCGATCAACAAAGCCAAAAGCACTACGATATTGCTTTGCAGTATTACAAAAAGGCACTGACGCTGGTGTTGCCTGGCGACAATAAGCAGCAAGCCACAATCTGGATGGATATCGGTACTGCTTATCAGGCTCAGGAAGACTTTAAAAACGCCCTTGATGCTTATCAAAAGGCCTTGCAGTTAGATCCATCCAACCTGGCTGCTCAAGACGGTATTAAGACCGCTACAGCCGGTCAAAAAGATAAAAATGTAACTGAGACAGCTAAAGCCGCTGACGCGCTCTTTAAGGCTGGCAATTATGATGGTGCCATTGCTAAATTTATGGAGCTGGCTAAATCAGATCCAAACGACCCTGGTGTGCACTTTAATATCGGGGCTGCCTTGCAGCTCAAAAAAGATTATGACGGTGCCATAGCTGAGTACGGTCTGGCAGCTAATTTAGACCCTAAAAACAAGAGCTACCAGGATGCTATCGTTAAGGCCAAAGACTTAAAAGCGCAGCCGATTATCGAGCAAGCTGTCGCTAAGCACAAAGCCAAAGACTACATCGATGCTATAGGGCTCTATCAAAAGGCACTGGATCTGGTGCCCAATAATGCTGACCTGGTCTACAACCTGGCATCAGCTCAATACGCCATGCAGGATTATGCCGGTGCTCGCAAATCGTATGTAAGAGCCATTGAGATTGACCCTAAAGGACAGTCGACAAACTTTTACTTTATAGCCACCATCGACGAAAACGATGGACGGGGCGGGCAAGCCATACTCAGCTATCAAAAATATCTGGCTGCTCAACCAGCTGGTACTTATGTAGCACAGGCCAAAGGACGCATTGACACCCTATCCAAAAATCCTGGCAATACAGTCAAGCTCAAGAGCGAAGCTGAGCTAGCCAAAGACGCAGATGCCGCTGGCAACTATGCCAAAGCTGTCGATTTGCAAAAAGCTGGTCAACTTGATCAAGCCATAGCACTTTATCAAAAGGCAATCGATGTCAGACCGGACAATCCAGATTATGTCTTTAGTTTGGGTACTGCATATCAAGCCAAAGGTGACGCTGATAATGCCATTGCCAGCTACCAAAAAGCCTCATCACTGGCTCCCAATGAGCCTGCCTACAAAAAAGCCATTGCTGATGCCAAAATCCTCAAAGCTGGTCCCCTCGTCAAACAGGCTTACGATAAGCAATCTGCTGGTGATATGCCTGGAGCAATCGATCTCTATAATCAGGCTCTGCAATATGACGGTAATAATGCCTCTATCTATATGAACCTCGGTGCTGCCTATCAGGCTACCGACAATTTTGCCAAAGCCTTTGATGCCTATCAACAATCCTATAACCTGGATAAAAAGGTATCAGTAGACTGTCTCTATTTGATGGGCTCTATCGACGAAAACTTTGGACGCGGCATGGCTGCTCTCAATCACTATAATGCTTATTCATTGCAAGCTCCGTCTGGTCAGTATGCGGCGGCGGCTAAAGAGCGGATCAGAGCGCTCAGTGCTAATCCAGCTGCTACCCAAAAACTTGCCACCACAGGCGATATTAAAAATGCTCAGGCGGCAAGCGATGCATACAATGACGGTGTCAAAAAGCAGCAAGCTTCTGACTTTGATGGTGCTATTGCAGCGTTTCAACAGGCAAGCAATCTTGTACCAAGTGAGTCTGCTTATCTCTATGCGCTTGGTAGCGCCTACCAGTCCAAAGGTGACTATGATAACGCCATTAAGACTCTTCAGCTGGCGGTCACTAAGGCTCCAGCCAATCAAGTGGCTGGTTACAAGCAGGCTTTGCTAGGTGCTCAACAAGCACAAGCGCAGCCGCTCATGGAGCAAGCGGTGCAAAAGCACACAGCTGGCGATTTAGCTGGCGCTATACCGCTCTACGAAAAAGCCCTGGCTCTCTTTGATAATAACCCGCCTGGTTGGACCAACCTGGCTGGTGCCTATCAATCAAATGATGACTTTGCCAATGCCAAACGCTGCTATCTCAAGGCTGTAGCGCTTGATCCCAAAGGTCAATCTGATAGCTGGTACTATGCTGGTTTGATTGACGAAAACTACAAGCGTGTGCCCGATGCCATCAGCGAATACGGTAGGTATCTGGCGGCTAAACCAAGTGGTGGCTTTGCTGCCGATGCCAGAGCTAGAAGTGCCGCAATAAAAGCTGATCCAAACAAGTGTCAGCCGCTTGCCACAAAAGCTCAAGTGCAAGCTTCTGGAGCTGCTGCTGAAGCCTACAACGCTGCAGCTGCTCTGCAAAACGATAAGAAGTACGATGAAGCAATCGCTAAGTATCAGGAAGCTATAAAAGCCGCTCCAAATGAGGCTGGCTACTACTATGCTATCGGTACTGCTTATCAGGCTAAAGAAGACTACGATAATGCTATCGCTATGTACGAAAAAGCACGCAATCTCAATCCCAGGGAGCCCGCTTATCCAGCCCTGATCAAACAGTTAAGGCAAGCTAAAGCATCGCCGCTAGTTAATTCGGCCATCGAAAAACAAACTCAGAAAAATGACATACCTGGTGCAATTGCTGATTACGAAGCAGCTTTGCGTATAGATGATGATGCTGCTACTCACGGATATCTGGGTACTGCTTATCAGGCGCAAAACAATACAGCCAAAGCCATGGCTGAGTATGTCAAAGCCCTGCAAATGGACAAGACCCTGGTCGACAACTACTACTATCTCGGTACTGTTTATGAGGCTCTTAAACAACCTCTCAAAGCAATTGAGGAGTACCAAAAGTTTGTCCGCCTAGCTCCTGCCGGCAATGCCAATATGGCTGCCGTCAAGGACAGACTCAAGATACTGGCGCCAGGTCGTAAATAAGCAGTCAGAGTTAGTTTTGCTTTGATCTAGCTTTGCTTTTGATCTAGCAAGCCTATTTGATTGCCCTCTGGGTCCATAAACCAGGCAAACCGTCCTTCTGGTATCACTATTGGACCAACAATGGCTTTGCCGCCAAGTGCTACAACTCGTTCAAGATAGTCCTCTATTTTGTCTACGCTTATATAGATTGTGACATAGTGATCTGGCTTTTCGCCTATCGCGGCAATATGACCTGAGATGCCGTCTTTGACCGCCGCAATATCGTTTGTGTAGGCGGCCGGTTTGATATGCCAGTCAAATAGTTTTGCGTAAAAGTCTGTAGTCTTTTTGAGATTTTGACAGCCTATCTCAAAGTGCACCACCGGACATGGCTTTGGAGTTACTCTTTCGGATACCATATGTTTTTCCTCAATAGCAATTGCTACCTGTTGCAATTGCAACTAGTGATTTGTGTTAAAGCATTGATATGTCTAGATCTTTTACATCTAGCTCTAATTCGTGTAGGTCTTCTTCCTTTTCAAATAAATCTGCATATACGCAGTCCAGCTCATGTTCGGCCTCAGGTGTTCCTTTCTTCTTTAATGAGTCCTTTGTACGTTTGAGTTTTTCTATGTCCTTGCGCACTTTTTCTAGTTTTGTGAGCAGTCTCTGGCGTTTTACTTTTAGCGCAAACCACTGGTCGTCAGTGGGTCTTGCTGTTGCCATATGAGCTAGCATAAGACTTGTTGTAGTTAGAGCAAAAACAATCGATACACTTGTAGAGTGGACTTTGAGGCGTGTTTGAACGTATGCCACAGCATTGCTCCTAAATCTTCTTTTAAATCAACGCCAGAGTTTTAAAGAAAATTGATCCATAAGACTTTGGGAGCGAATGCCTTGTGGAATGTCTGTTTTGTTTTTTTTGATGCTACTAATTATTTGTAGTGCATTCGTAAAAACGCAAAGCTTTTTTTGTGTCAGTAATTATGTCTGACTCATATTGACGCAGAGATCCAGTCAGGATGCCTTTGCTGTCGCGCTTAAATTTTGTTGTAAGCAAATGTGTAAATACAAAAGCACTGTTTTACGAATTGATTACGTCTTGTGCCTTGTCGCTCTCGTTATGCTTTTGAAAAATTGCGAGCATGGCACAAAGGGCAATAGCTAGAGTAATGGCTGATACCAGCTGTGGTACTGGCATGCCGAGGAAGTATGAGACTGTATCTACTCTAAATGGCTCGATTGTGATGCGTCCAATTGAGTAAAGCGCCAGGTAAGTAAAAAACGTCATGCCCGGATACTGTCTGGTACGCTGCACCACAAAAAAGTAAATCAAGATAAATGTGACAAGGTTCCAGATAGACTCATATAAAAAAGTGGGGTGAAAGTATTCATAGGAATGATACTGCAAATTACGACTGGCTTGAGGGATATATAGCTTAAGCGGAAAACTCTCGCCGACAGGCAGTCCGTAGGCTTCTGAGTTAAAGAAATTGCCCCAGCGCCCCACTGCCTGAGCCAGTGGAATAGCTGCTCCCATCACATCGGCATAGGGCCAGAATGGTAGTTTTTGACTGCGCAAATAAAAATAGGCGGCGATGATACCACCAATGATACCGCCGTGAATTGAAAGTCCGCCATTCCAGATGGCAAACATGCCGGCTGGATTGCCAGCAAAGTTGTCGAGGCTAAGTAACACATAGTAGGCCCGCGCGCCTAAAATCCCCGCTATAAAGCTCCAGAGCGCAAGAGAAATCAGGTTGTCTACATTGAGTGCTAGCTTTTTGGCTAACTTGGCGGCAGCAATTAGCGCCAGAATAAATCCAAGCGCAATCATTACACCGTAGTAGCGGATAGTCAGTGGACCTAGCTGGCAGATGATTGCCCCTGGGGATGCTAGGTACATTTACTAGTCCTGTACTGGATCAATATGGCGCGCGACCATTAGGATATTTGCCACCATAGACATCGTCAGGAGCTTTGTTAAAGTCCCGTTCTTTGTTGGCTGGTAGGTTTGGATCGTGCTGTTCATCACGGGGATCGCCGCCGCGTGGATCCGGTCCATAAGGACTGCCACCATATTTTTGCAGTTTAATTGCAACGGTGTTTTGTTCAATGGTGTGGACGGCAATTAGTGAATTGGATTGAACGTTTTTAGTGGTGAGAACGTCTGGACTGATAGGGATGCTTGATAGTGTGGTTGAAACTAAACTTGTAAGCAAATAGGACGCCGAAAGCATAAGTGCGCTTGACATGCTGCCCCCTTTGAAGTGAAACACTTCATATAAGTCAGGCTAAGTTTAGCATCAGGGGAGTCAAGCAGCGCTAAAATTATCAGTAATATTGACGACTCTTTAGACCAGTGTTTATCTGGGTCGATAATTCAAACTATAAGGTGTATCAAATGGCCAAAGCCAAAAGCCGCTTTCTCTGTCAAAACTGCGGCTTTCAGTCTTCCCGATATCTGGGCCGGTGCAGTGATTGCGGTGCCTGGAATACTCTGGTTGAAGAAATAATTGCTGACGACGAAGGCAAAAAAGGATTTGCGCAGAGACTGGCCTCTGTCAATCAGGAGTCATTACTCAGCGCTGTGGGCAGTGGCTGTGCGCCAATTACAGAGATTGATACTGATGAGAGCGAGCGTCTCTCCACCTTAATGACTGGACTTGATGAGGTCCTGGGTGGAGGCATTGTGCCAGGTGCCGTGCTGCTTTTGGCTGGAGATCCTGGTATCGGTAAGTCCACACTCTTGATGCAAGTCGCCAAAAATCTCGCCGTCAAACACAAAGTACTCTACATTACCGGCGAAGAATCAGCCGCCCAGGTCAAGCTTAGAGCTACAAGACTGGGTGTTAATAGCCAAAATGTACTGGTGGCAGCAGAGCAAAATGTGGTGGCTGCCTACGAACTGATGAGCAAGACCGATGCTGTGGTTTGTGTCGTTGATAGTATTCAGTCTGTTTATCATCCTGAGATATCCTCAGCAGCAGGCTCAGTGTCGCAGGTGAGAGAGGGCACTCAGCTCCTCATCCATGCTGCCAAGGCGCGCAATATCGCTACTATCCTGGTGGGTCACGTGACCAAAGAGGGGACAATAGCTGGACCTCGCGTGCTTGAGCATATGGTCGATGTGGTCCTGCAGTTTGAGGGTGACAACGCCCGTCAATTGAGACTTTTGCGTGCTGTCAAAAACCGCTTTGGCTCCACATCGGAGCTGGCCATTTTTGCCATGCTCGAAGAAGGTCTAAAAGAAGTCGACAATCCCAGTGCTTTGTTTTTGGGCGATAGATTGAGTAAAGTCGGGCTCAAGCAAGCTCCTAGTGGTACTGCTGTTATAGCTGGCGGTGAGGGCAATCGCAGTCTCTTGTTAGAGGTGCAGGCCCTCACAGTGGCCACGCCCAATCCCAGTCCCAGGCGGGTTGTAAACGGCTGGGACTATAACCGTCTATTGCAACTTTTGGCAGTTTTGGAGAAGCGCGCCAGCCTCTCACTTTGTCGCCTTGATGTTTATGTCAACATAGTCGGTGGCATGGATTTTAGCGATCCAGCTGGTGACCTTGGTATTGCCCTGGCTGTAGCTACATCGTTTTTGGACCGCTCCATCGATCCAGGTCTGGTGGCAGTTGGCGAGGTTGGTCTGACTGGTGAGATAAGGGCCGTTTTAAACCTCGGTCAGAGGCTCAAAGAAGCTCATCGTCTGGGCTTTACCAAAGCATTGGTGCCCAAGGTCAATTTGCCACTTAAAGGCGCTCCCAAAGGCTTTGAGATTATCGGTGTGGAGAGTCTCAGTGAGGCACTTAATTACGCCATCCCAGATATTTCTAAAAAAGATAAAGGCAATAAAATGCCAGCTAAAGCCCAGGTTTTAGACGATACAGCGGATGATGCTGAGCTTTTGATCAGTGGCAATATAGGACGGCTTGGCTAGTATATAAGTATGAAAGCCTACGAACCGACTGAAGCATTGCTCAGGCTACTGTCTCTTTTGCCAGATACGCCTGGTTGCTACATCTTTAAAGATGATATGGGTGAAATCCTCTACATCGGCAAAGCGCTCAGTCTGCGCAATCGAGTTAAGTCTTACTGGTCAGATACGTCCTGGCGAGAGAGACCCAAATTAGCTGTAATGATTCCAAAAGTAGCCAGTTTTGAGACTATTCTGGTCAATTCCGAAAAGGAAGCGCTGCTTTTAGAAGCCAATTTAATAAGGCAAAAAAAACCGCGCTACAACGTATCTCTTAAAGACGATAGACGCTATCCCTGGCTTGCCATCACCTATGACGTGGACTTCCCCCGGCTGGTGATGATCCGTGACCCCGCTCAATACAAAAAGGAAAACCCCCGGGCTAAAGTTTTTGGTCCCTATGTAGAAGCCGGTGCCATGTGGGATACGGTTAAAACACTGCGCAAAGTCTTCCCCATGAGACAGCGTAAAAAGCCGTTATTTAAAGACCGTCCTTGTATGAATTATCACATTGGTCTTTGCCTTGCACCATGTCAAAATCTGGTGCCTCAAAACGAATACGATGCTATGGTCAAACAGGTCGAACTCTTTTTGTCAGGTCGTCAAAGCGAGGTGGTTGCTGAGCTTAAGCATGAGATGGAAGTAGCCTCAGAAGCGATGGAGTTTGAAGAAGCTGCCGATATCCGCGACAGACTTTATGCACTAAATACAGTGATTGAAAAGCAGCAGGTCTTTTTTCAAAATCGTCGTATCTCTCAAGATGTCATCGCTCAGGCGCATACAGAAAGGCTTCTGGCTGTCTGTATGATGAAGGTGCGGGAAGGTAAATTAATTGCTTCCGAAACAGTTTGTCTGCCCCTACTAGATAAAACTCAGTGGGATGAAGCATTTGGTGCTTTTGTCGATCAGTATTACACTGCCTGCGAAGACGTAGCGCTGCCCTCTGATGTGTTGATTGCCCATGAACTTGATGACATGGATGCACTGCGAGAATTTCTCAGCCAAAAAGCCGGAGTCAATGTCAAAGTCTATGTGCCTCAACGTGGTGGCAAAACAGATTTAATTGAAATGGCCGAAAAAAACGCCAAGCAAGCGCTCACTCGTGAGATGTCGATTGATAGCGAGACCAACGCCAAAGTGGCTCGTATACTCACAACATTAAAAGAAGGGCTGGGCATAGAGCGCCTGCCCAATCGTATCGAGTGTTTTGATATTTCCAACATACAAGGTACAGATAACGTGGCATCAATGGTCGTTTTTGAAGGCGCTAAGCCAAAAAAATCAGACTATCGTATGTTTAAAATCAAATCAGTAGAAGGCGAACCAAACGACTTTGCCTCAATGAAAGAAGTAGTGTTCAGGCGCTATGGGCGGATTTTGAGCGAGAATAAGCCCTTTCCAGATTTGATTGTCATTGATGGTGGTAAGGGCCAACTGGGTGCTGCCTGCGAATCTTTGCAGGAGCTAGGACTGATGGACAATCAGTTGCGCTCAGACAAGTTTGTCATAGTCGGTCTGGCCAAACGCCAGGAAGAAGTTTATTTTCCCGGGCGCTCAGTGCCTGTATTTTTGCCCAGACGCTCTGAGGCACTTTTACTTTTGCAGCATGTCCGCAACGAAGCGCACCGTTTTGCTATTACTTATCACCGTAAATTGCGCGCTAAGCGAGTGGTGTCTTCGCAGCTTGATGCCCTCAAAGGTCTGGGAGCAAAACGGCGCAAAATACTCTTAGACCATTTTGGTAGCTTTGACAAAATCAAAAAGGCATCTCTCGAAGAAGTCCTGGCTGTAACTTCTAAAGGTATCCCCGAAAAACTTGCACGCACAGTTTATGACTTTGTCCATAAACCACCTAAAGAGAGTTCGACTACGATAACGCCTCTTGTGGCAGAAGATGAAGCGACTATGATGGCTGCACACGGCCGGGGGAGGAGGGGATTTTTCCGGGGAAAAAAAAAAAAAAAAAAAAAAAAGGGGGGGGAAAAATTTGGGGGGAGAAAAAGAAAAGGGGGGTTGGGGGGGGGGAAATCACGCCCGGCCCCCCAGGCTCAAAATTGCGCCAAGGATGACAGAGGAGCGTATCTTCCAGGGGAATCGACAGTAGTGGGCGAAACGGGCGTCTCATTGCTTAACGGCAAATATTTAATTGCACTTTGTGGGGGTTTTTTTTTCCGGCCCCTGCCCCGCCCCGGGGAAATCAAGTTTAGGGGGGGGCCGTGGGCCCCCCGGCCCCTCCCTTTTTTCCCCCGGCGCCCCCGGGCCCGCCGCCCCGTTGTGTGTGTGGGGGGGGGTTTTTTCCTCCCCCCCAACCCCCAAAAAAAAGGTTGAGGGGGAAAGAGGGATAGAAGGGGTGGTTGTTTGGGTATTTTGCGCCTGTACAGAGCCGGCGACGAGATTTTTGTGGACGAGTAGATCTTATTTAGAGCTTTGCAAAGTCTCCAGTTGTTTGGCTATATTTTCGTCGGCTTTGTAGCTGGCTATATCGCCCAATAGTTTGTGGGCAATTGCTCTGTGATAGTAGGCTTCGGCATACTTATCGTTGAGATCTATTGAAGTATTAAAGTCATTGAGCGCTTCGTTAAGGCGCTTCTGGGCTAGATTGATTGTGCCGCGGGTATCGTAGGCTTCTTCCATTTTGGGTGCCAGCGATAGCGCTTTGTTGACGTCGCTCAAAGCCCCACTCAACTCTCCCTGCTGGGCTCTGAGCCAGGCGCGGTTATTGTAGGCTGGCGCATACTCTGAGTCAAAGTCGACAGCCTCATCGAGGTCTCTCAGTGCGTTGTTTTGGTTGCCGAGGATAGCCAGGAAGGTCCCGCGGCGATTGAGCAGGCTAGCGAGCTGTCTTGAGCGGATGGCGTTAAGGCTCATTTCCAGTGATTCACGTTTGTCTTTGGGCAGGCTCATCATGTCCAGCCCTGGTATGTGCAGGCTGCGCTCCCGACAATTACCAATCTTTTCAGTAAGATAGACCACCTCTGTGCGGGCTTTGAGTTTTTCATCACCGCTGGTACGTACTTTAAATAGGTCGCTTTCTGAGATCAGTGCATCATCGCCGGGGTCGTCAGTGGCGACGCCATCATTGAGAGTAAAGCCCGGCAGTACAGGTGGGCGCTGTGCCGTTGCTTGCGAGCTATAAATGAGCGTCGCTAGTATTGAGAGCGCCAGGCTCTGACTTGTATATTTGAATGCTGACATTTTTTGCTCCCTGACCATGAATGGCAATAACGCCACCTGGCCGACTTTTAGGACGAAAAAACTAAACTCTCTATTTTTAATATAGCGCTACTTTGAATGTTTTTACATTTTGTGTATCGCAGCAAACAGAAATTCGCTCAGTTTGCCCTTTTCGGACTGAGGCAGCTGTGGAATGATGTTAATACGAAGCACTTGATAAGGAGGCTTGATGGAACACCGAGCACGTCCGCCAACACAAGATAGCTGAGGCTTTCCTCACCTGAAGTATTGATATTTGCTGGTTTCTGGCTGCATTGGCTAATTTACAGATAATGGGTTAATCGAGACACAGGCTCATTGGATATGGCTATTTTGTCTCCGCATAAATAAAAGTTTTACTTGGTCGCACATCAGTGGTGAGGGCTTTATACAACCGGAGGGGTTGTTAGAGCCCTCATTCATTTTGTGCATTTTGTGATGGTGGTTTTGCAAGTCAATTTGCCTTAGTGTAAGATCCTTGTGCCAGGTCCACCGAGAGCAGTTATGTCTAAGTTTTTTCAAAAGAATGGTAAATACATCATCGTCTGGAGCATGATCCTGATATTTCTCGGGACACTCGTGCCCACTGCCTGGCTGATGTTTGCGGGCAGCTCAGGCCAATAAAGACAGGCCAATTACGGGCATTTTGGTTACCACTCAATGAAAAGTCAGTACAATCAGCCGCCTCTGGCGGAGCGTATGCGTCCTACTACGCTTGCCGAGTACGCCGGTCAAAGTAAGCTTTTGGCTGAAGGCGGAGTGTTGCAGACAATGCTCTTGCAAGGTAACTTGAGCTCTTTTATCCTCTGGGGACCGCCTGGAGTAGGTAAGACCACTCTGGCGCGCATTATTGCCTCACAGACTCAAAGTAAGTGGATTTCTTTTTCGGCAGTGACCTCTGGCATCAAAGAAATCAAAACTGTGATGGCTGAAGCCGAAGCCTTTATGAATATCGAAGGTCGGCGCACAATAATGTTTGTCGACGAAATCCACCGTTTTAACAAGGCGCAGCAAGATGCTTTTTTGCCCTATGTCGAAAACGGCACAATTATCCTGGTGGGTGCTACCACCGAAAATCCGTCGTTTGAGATAAACGGTGCGCTTTTGTCCCGTGTCAAAGTTTTTGTCATGGACGAGCTTAATCTCGATGATCTCAAAGGTATTATGCGTGCTGCTCTGCTCGATAAAGAGCGGGGACTGGGCGAGCTTGGCCTCACTGCCAGCGATGATGTGCTCAAGCTTATTGCTGCATATGCCTCTGGAGATGCACGCACAGCTCTAAATTCAATTGAGCTTGCTGCCAAAATAGCGCACAAAAAAGGGCACAGCGAAATCTCTGAAGACGAGGTCAGGTCTTCTGTACAGCAAGCCATCCTCAAATACGACAAAGACGGCGAAAACCACTTTAATCTGATCTCGGCTCTGCATAAGTCTATCCGTAACTCTGATGTCAATGCCAGTCTCTACTGGCTGGCTCGCATGCTGGAAGCTGGAGAGGCACCGCTTTTTGTGGCCCGCAGGCTGGTGCGCTTTGCCTCCGAAGACATTGGTTTGGCTGCACCGCAGGCCCTTACCCAGGCTGTAGCTGCGATGCATGCAGTGGAGTTTATTGGCATGCCAGAAGGTAAACTGGCTCTGGCTCAGGCTGTAGTCTATATGGCGGTGGCACCCAAGTCTAATGCGATATATACTGCCTACAAAGCAGCCGCTCAGGATGCACTAAATACGGTGGCGCACTCTGTACCCATGCACTTGCGCAATGCGCCCACTAAGCTCATGGAAGAGATTGGTTATAGCAAGGGCTATAAGTATGCTCATGACTATGAAGCAGGCGTCGTCACAGATATGAAGTGTCTGCCGCGGGAGCTGGAAGGGCGAAAATACTATCAGCCAACTAAGCGTGGCTTTGAAGGCAAGATTGCCAAAGCCATGGACCTTTAGTCCTTAAGTCCTTAAGTCAAGCCTCAAACTTTCACGTGATATACACGCATGCTGTCTTATGTTGATTGTGCTTGTTTTTGCGCAAATTGACAATGGAGATAGCAATGGCACAGTTGGAAGCGGTCAGCGACGGTTCAAATGTTGCGGCAGGGCAAGTGGGGAAGGTTAACGATACGGATACAGCTAATAGATTGCTCGACTACGCCATCAGAGTCAGACCCCCAGTGTCTGACAAAAGGCTCACACCCACAAGTGATCGAGATTTTGATACAAGACTATTGTTTGATCCTCTTGGTACACCAGATACTTTTAGTCTAAAGCTAAGTAGAGAAAAAGAGCTATTTATGTCACTGCCCTCTCGTTCGGTTGAGGCAATGCAAGAGCGGATTGCAAATCACAAGACTGAGCTTGCTGTCGAAGCGGGGATTGGAGTGGCAGTGGGCATTGGTCTGGCCGCCGTTACCAAAAATCCAGCTATAGTGGGCAAGACTCTTGCTCCATACGCGCGCCAATCAGTGGGTTATTTAGGTCGCGCCATGGTGGCAGTTGCGTCAGTGGATTGGAGTCTGCGTCTGGGTGTACCGGCTGTGAATACCTGGATTGGTCGCGGCACAGTTGAAGAGAATAAGAAAAAGCTGGGACAGAATGTGGGTAACGGTGTCCTCGACTACGGAGCTGGTCTGGCGGGAGGTTTAGCTGGTGTGGGTATTGGCTCAAAGCTCACTACTCCCTGGGTAAATCGCCCTCCAGCTTTTGACCCGAGACCATCTCTCAGTGTCAAAGCCAGTGCCAGTGAGATCAAAACACCTGAAGCCTTTCGTACTGTCAAAGAAAATAAAGTCAACGATGATGTTGTATCGCTCTATGAGAAGTCTTTTCCCAAGGAAGAACGGCAGCCAGTAGAAGAAATCCGTGCACTAGTAGAGTCTGGTGTGATTCAGGTCCACACAACGCGCACCGCCAGTGGTGAGCTGAAGAGTTTTTCGTTTACCTCTATGCACAAAGAGTCGGCTAAACCCTTTGCTAATCTGGATTTTATTGCCACAGCTGAGGCTGAGCGCTCAACTGGCATAGGTAGCTTGCACGCCCGTAGATTGTCCAAAATGGTTAAGGAAGATAATCCCGATTTAGTCGCTCTCACTCTTGAAATGGAACACCCGGCTGAGTCCGGTCTTGAGCTGGCGGACAAATTAACTAGAGCTCGGCGAGCCATGTTTTACGATCGCCTGGATGCTCCTGATACAAAGGTCAAGTACAACATTCTCGATTTTGAAGACCCTGCTTACAGAGGACCTGCCCAGTGGCGTGCCTGGATATATAAGCCACAGGAGTTTAATTCGGTAGAGACAGCACGAGGCATGTACACAAACGAAGGCGGTTATGGCTTGTCTGTGCGCAGTAAACCTGTAAGAGAATTTGAGAGAGTCAACAACTACTATGAGCCCTCTCAGTCATTACTGTCACTTGGGCTTAGTAGCACGGCTGCTCAAAATGGTTCCCAGGGATGGCGCTTTTTGCAAGGCGATAGTCAGAAGAAGTAGCTATTGTGCAAGACTGCTGGACTTTTGGGCAGTTAAAAGCGGGATTAACAAAAGAGTCGACTTGTATAAACAAGCCGACCCTTTTGTTAATCCGGATGGTTAGTTCGGTTTATCGCTTTTGTGGGAGGAAGAAATGCCACCACTTGCGGTTTTGCAAGACGGCTACTTCTTCTCTTGTTTGTCTTAGTATGGACGACAATCTTGTGTTTTCGTCTTCGACAGTAACAAGGATGTCTTCCAGATAGTCTCTTTCTACTTTGATTTTAGCCAGAGCGTCCATCAAGTAGCGTCTTTCTTTGACAGCTGCTTCTTTTTCGTATTCAGCTGACTTGAGAGCTTTGACCTGGGCTTCTAATACTGGGATTTGTTGCAAGGTCCAGTACTGAGTTACCATGATTTGTTTGACAGAAGCTACTTCTTCTGTCATTTCTTGCAATCTGGTTAAAAGAGCAATTACTCTTCTTTGCAGGTAAGCTACTTCGTCCTGGCTCTTGGCCATGACTTTTTGCTCTTTATACTGCTGTACGACGTCCAGTATCTGGCGGCGGACTCTGGATTCGCGAGCTTGTTTGACGCGTTTGTCTTCGCCTTCTGATACCGTTTCTGATGCCCACTTAAAGACATGATCGAGTCCGTCTAGATTGACGGCATCGGTATGCTCTCCGGCTGTTTGGCTGGAGAAGAAATCCAGGTTATCTGAATTGTTAGCTGCTTGAGTGCTCACAGGCGCCCCCCTTTAGACCTCCTAATAATACCGACAAAGATCCGATTTGTAAAAGAAATTTTGCCATTGCCAATGGTGCATATCAAATGGACCTATTTGCAAGCACTGCAAGTGGTGCATTGGCGCATATTTGACCGCGATACTGCCTGTGGTGACATCAGTTTACTAAGTAATTTATAGGACGCTAAATGGTCACTCCAGCGGGACTCTTGTAGTTTTATCTGCCTCTTGAGTACCGCTTTTTTAGTTTACAGATCATTTGTCTGTGTTTTTTTGTGATACCACTTTGGCAGTTTAAGCATTTTTGATCTGGTATCACTATCGCACCATTTTTTAGTGTGATGCTTTTGTTTGCCTCTTAGATCTCTTGTGGAGATCTGTTGTGGTCTTATAGGTGGTGTGTTGGAGATCTGCTGGGTCGATTGACTGCCGATTTGCAACCGACTGACTCCCGGCCGACTGCCGACTGACTGCCAATTAAGTTTGCCATTCAATATAGCCATTCTGGATAGCCAACTTAGATGGCCAATTTAGATAGCCAATCTAAGTAGCTGATCTTGATAGCTAATCTAAATAGCTGATCTGGCGCCTTAATTGCTTTTGTAAGCACCGGACCATCTATATAGATGCACCGGATGGTAAGTGTTGGTATTGGATGCTGTGCTGGCCTTGTCGCTGGTCTTGGAGCTTGCCTTTGTACTTACCTTTGAACTTATCTTTGGCTTTATCAATGATGGTCTCTACTGTCGAGGTGGTAGAGCTGGGTCTCTGAGATTTTGACGACTACCTTTATATATGAGCTTTTTAAACTGACTCATTTACTTGCCCTGGGTAAATGAGAGTCCAGCCTGCTTGGTTTGTGCCGTTTTGACTGCAAAAAGAAATTGCTAATTAGTGGGAGAAACCGGGGGGTACTACGTAGCTACACCCAAGACATTGGCTTGGCAAATGACTAATGTATGCATACGCCGGACTAGATAGAAGTCGGCGTAAGCGGAGTAAACCAGTGAAAAGAGTCCTCGTTACCTCAAAAACACAGCTACCAGCAATCAAATTGCTCGCTGCGTCTTTTGTTGTGCTGGGAGCGCTTAATGCCAGTGCCGTATTTGCCTATGGTGAGGGCGATATGATCACGACATTGCGTACACCTCTTATATATGGTGCTCCTAACGATGATCCTGGCTATGTACCTATGGAAGGTGCGCCACCTCCGATTGGTTCCGGTGATTGCCCGGTGCCAGTCACTCCAGGTATGTGGGGACCTCCAACAGAGCCAGCCAGTCATATTCCCGGACTGCCTCTTGTAGATGGTGCCTACAAACATCAAATAGATCCTTATATCCAGGGTTATTTGACACCGCCACCCTCAACCGAGGGCTACAACATGGGCAGTATCAATGGTTCAAATGGTGGTTATGGCTTGCCAGCCCCAGTGTGCGAAGTAAACATCAATCCCCAGGGTGGTATCAGTGGTACTGCACCAACACAGAGATGGGGCGGACAGACTTCCAGAGATTTAGGACGTAACTCAAATACATCCAACGGTAATTCCAGTTTCACTTTTGACTTCGGTCAAAAACTCTCTCAAAAACCTGACCTCAAAATGACCCCTCAATCTTCACAAGATGGTCCTCGATTGACCACTACCGGTATGGACGGCACTCGTTGCCCCAATCTGCCATCAGCCCAGCAAACAGCTCTAAGGTATGGCAATCGCATCAAACGTTTAGACGGACAGTCCGCTCAGCTAACAATTGCACCCTACTAAATCATTTTAGTTATAGCTCCCAGGAGATTCCAGATGTTTAACCTCAAGTTCTTGCCAGTACTCTCAGCCATCACTCTTGGCGTGGCTTTTAACGCAGCAGCTCTTGCTGCATCGCCCGGACCATGGCCCGGCAGCCCTCCGCAAGGTGGACCTGCTCCTGGCATGCCGGTTTCAACACTGAGAACACCTTTGATTCAAGGTCAACCTTCTGGCGCTCCATTCCAACCGCCAATTGAAGGCGCACCGCCAGCCATTGGTGATGGACCAACACCTGTCGGCGTCACACCTGGTATGGGTGGACCCCCCACACTTTTGCCCTGGGTACCGGCTATTCCTGCTAACCAGATTGACAATAATTTTTCCGGTATTCCGCTGCCCGTAAGTCCTGCAGTAGTTTCGCCTCCTGGAGTACTTGGACCAGCACTGACCGGTATCGTGCCTCAGTCACCATCAACACCAGGTGTTGACCCGGGCTCACTGCAAGCACCATTTGGCTCGTTTAACCCTGCTCAAGAAGTGAATATCATCCCCTCCGGCGGACTCGCTGGAACTGGTGGCTATTACACATCAATCCCGACAGTGCGTCGTGGTGGACAGGAAACCAGACAGTGGGACCTTAGAGGTCGTAACTCTATGATCGGCTTTGGTCCTGATGATGGCTCACAAGATAACGTTGAGAGACTTGGACCTTGGGCTGGTTGGGGTACCGTAACTGGTGTACCTACTGGTGATGGCTTGCGCCACAGTTCAATTGACCTGGGCGGCGGTATGAGATTCCAGGCTGGTGGTGACACAGTCATCCCTACTGGTTCAACTATCCAAGACTTTGGTCTGTCTGCCACCAGAAACAACCCAATCGGAGCTTTGAGCGCTAACCAATCCTATGAATTTGGTCAAGGTCGCAGAAGAATACCTATGTATAGTTCGAAAACAACCGATTTCGGTCTGCCTTATACATTATTTTCACCTGCCAACGTAACTGCCCAAAAAACCGGTCAAAGACAGCTCCCGTCGGCAGTTATAACCAACTTTTAGTTGCAAAGAGCTTAGGGGGAGGGGGAATCTTCCCATAGCAATGGGAAATCCCCCGATTTCTATTCCCGATTGGATTTCGTATTGTATTCACACAAAGCGAAACGAACCCGCTAAACGGAAGCAAGAGTAATGAAAAGCCAAGTAAGTCAAAACCAAATAGCCAAACTGGCAATGAGCTTTGTCCTTACCGCATGCGTGTTGACTCAAGTGAGCCTCCCCGCCTTTGCTCAAAACTACTCGCTAAGCGCTGAGCAAGATTCGTTTTTACCTCCAGAGGTTGTACCGCTCGATCCACAAGTTGCACAAAAACTGGCTCAGAGCCAAGCTGCAGCTCGTGACATGGGTGGCATGAACGCCGGAGGAATGGCAACCAACATGAATGTCAGCGGTGACCCCATGCAAAACGGAAACGCCGGCAACACAACCTCCCAGCAGACTCGTCAAAACATCATGGATTCAATGATGAATCAAGGAAGTTTTCAAAACGAAGCTGCTAACCAACAAGTCCCAGGCATGGCAGCCCCCGGTGGTGCCACCAACTCTGGAACAAGCGACTGGATAATGCCCGGTCAAGATGGCAACTCTGCCAGCATGGCTTACGGTGGTGTCCAACAGACTCAAACCCTCTCCGCTCCTCCTCCAGTCCCAACCGTAAGAAGAGACATCAGAAGAGCCGGCATGAGTAACGCAGTCAGTGCAATCGCAGGGTTCGGAGCGGGAGCAGTCCTCGGAAGTGTGCTCCGCAGACCAAGCAATATGATGGGTCTCGGTGTTACAGGTTTGATGCTCACAGGTTTCGGTTCACGTAACGCATTCCGCTTCTAGTTTTAACCTCTCGGTTATTTCGGAGACAACTAAATGAAAGTCCAAAGTTTTCTAATCGCTAGCCTGACAGTCGCCCTGGGCGCTGTAATTGCAAGTCCCGCAATGGCGCAGGAAGAAGCCCCTCGTAAGGATTCACGCTTTCACTTCGAGCCAAACGTATACGGTGGCGAAAGAGGTGGTGCACGCAGAAGCAATCACTACAGTGGTCCTATCGGCACAGTCAGTCATGGTTCCGTTCCGAAAGGTATTTTCGGACAAGGTGTAAATCCAAGCATTTTCAACAGACCAGCACCAGTTGCTGCTGTCCCCCAAGTTCAAACTAATGTTTTCCCTCAAATCGTTGCCCAACAGCCAGTACCTTTCCAAAACGTATTTGGCAAACCAATGACCGCAGCCCCAATGACTGCAAAACCTATGACTATGTCGCAAGTGCCAGCGCCTAAGTCAGCGCCCAGAACCAGTTCTTCTAGAGCCGTGGCTGGTCGTGTTCTCTCTCCGAGACGATCAAATGGATTGGTCGCTCGCTCAGCTCCAATGATTCAAAGCATGCCTGGTTCCGGCTTCAAGCAAGGTACCTACATCCCGACATCATCTGGTGGTGGCTTCTCAAGCACAACTTCTGTAACCGGTGTAATCCACCAACAAAAGTAGCGCTGGTACGAACAACAAACAACAAACCCTTTCTCTAAAATAAGCACCCAATTAGGAGGTCCTCCATGACTAAAGTTACATCCCTCGCCAAAAAAATCGCAGCTTCTCACTCTTTCAAAGTCGCAACCCGCGTGGGATTTCTGCTAGCTCCTCAACTGGTACTGATGGCAATCGGCGTATATGATCAAGCCGCTCATGCCCAAGGTCTAGTTGGCGCTCCAGTAGACCCCCGTTATGGTCAATCAAACGAAGTAGGTCAATTGGCTGACTACGGCTATGACACCGCAAGAGACATCTCCCGTGTTGTAACCGCTCTTTCGACAATTCCTTCTTCCCTAGCTGGTATGAAGATTGCCTTCGGTCAACGTGATGGTGGTGAAGCCGCTATGAACGTAGCAAAAGGTCTAGCGGAGTAAGAAAAAGAGCAGTATTGCTGACAGAGGTAAGGAGTGGAGCGGAGTAAGAAAAAGAGCAGTATTGCTGACAGAGGTAAGGAGTGGAGCGGAGTAAGAAAAAGAGCAGTATTGCTGACAGAGGTAAGGGGTGGAGCGGAGTAAGAAAAAGAGCAGTTTTACTGACAGAGGTAAGGGATGGGCAGGAGTAAGAAAAAGAGCAGTTTTACTGACAGAGGTGAGGGATGGGCAGGAGTAAGAAAAAGAGTAGTTTTACTGACAGAGGTGAGGGATGGGCAGGAGTAAGAAAAAGAGCAGTATTGCTGACTGAACTAAATTGTGACGCCAGGTGCTCATGTAAGGTTCGGATTTTGTATCTCCAAGCCCGCCTGGGATGGGGGTTGCCACAAAGACATACAAAGTAGGATCGCGTACATTTAAAAAATGAAAGTGTTATATCGACAGGGAAGTCGTGTAGATGGAAATTTGCTGCGGAGAATTTGGCTATCGAAGGGTGCTCATTGCTGTCTCCTGGTCCCTGGCTGCGCCGATTTTGCTGTTAGTAGTTGCTGGAATTACAAGACCGCCACAGAGCCAATCTGACAATTGCCATCTCAGTTGTTCGACGGCGGTAGATTTACCCGCAAGGAACATGAACTCAAGATCGCTGGAATACAACGTGCCCACTAAGATAACGAGTCTTGTTAGGCAACAAGCGGCTTTGAATACTACTCAAATAGCTCAAAGTGTCGAACAGAAGCTTTGGCCCGCGCTCGGTGCTCCAGAAACTATTGGACCGGATTTCTTTGGACAAGAAGATGTGATTGCGAATCTAATATCAGCATATGAGATCAAGCTGCGACGGTTCTTAGCTCCTCTTGCCAGTTGCAGCAAGCATCCTCTACTGGACTAAGTACCTAGATTTTTTAAGCGACTCTAGTGGTCAAACCATGGACCCCAAGCAAACATCAATTTGTTTGGCCAAACCCGCCTGGGATGGGGATTGCCACAAAGACAAAAGTTGCATTGGCGCTTAGACTAATGATGGAAGTGTGTGTAAAAGTATCACTGAGACTTGGATTGATGAAAGATACAAAGACAAAATCCATGACCCGACGCAAATGGCAAATTTGTCTGGCTCTTGCCGCGCTTACTCCAACTCTTGCCATAGTTGCGGCAGTTGGAGCTGTTCTATGGCTCGGTAACGATGATGATCAGAGCAAATCTTTGAGTAGTAGTAATCGCCAATACTCGCGTCTGGTGATGGTTGCAAAAATTGAGTGCTTGCGTAAAAAGAGCAAAGCATTTCACGATGTACTCAATGCCGATAAAGTCAGTCTTGTGCAACAGCAAGCGTCAATGGCAGTACCTCAACTGGCTCAAACGATAGAGCAAAAGCTCTGGCCAGCATTTGGCTCCTACAACGATGTTTATCAAGGACTTAGTTACTTTGGCGGATATTTGGGTGATGAGTTTGACATGAAATTCAATCAGGTTTTCCCAAAGATTACACCGCCGTTTTTAATCCTCGATGGCTTGCGATATTCCTGCCTCGATAAATGTCTCAAACTCCAGCGCAACATCAGCGACTGGAGCCGAACAACAACAAAAGTATCTCGCTAATGCATCCAGGAGAAATAGCTTGAACCCTCGATTGACCTGGATGCTTTCAAATCGCATCTTTTTGACTACTTTAGCCTCTATTTGCTGCTTGTATGGTTTGGTGCAGTTGAAGGCGCATGGCTACAGTGCAGACAAAATCAGCCAGTCGCGTCCGTTGTATGAATATAGCAATGAGCAATTGTCTCAACCCTCTGAACAACTTCCTTTCCCCGGCGCTGACTTTTCGGTGGTCAACCAGAATTCTTCGAGTCTTGCGCAAGAGCAATGTCTGGGCAACACGACCCAGATAGCACAAATGTTGGATGCAAAGTTATCTCCGGTCCCTTTTCCCGATAGCAAAGATTATGATGGACTATCTTCCTTTGGCTCAGATGACATCGTCTCAAACTTTATTGACAATTTTGGCAGCTACCTCCAGCTCAAGCTGCATGACATATACGGTCTGCTATGGCCAGGACACAAAAATCCACAAGTATGAATTCCTGCCTGTTTTCAACTCATCCAAGGTAGAGGGGGAGCTATTTGACCGCCATTGCGCTAGCACAGGCGGCAAATAGTTTCCCCTCTACCCATAAGTCAAAACCCCCAATTCATCCTTGGATACAGCTCTCCGTATATAGAATCAGCCCGAAGTATGTCCGCTGCCATATTCTTTGCATCCAAAAGATTAAAAACTGCCAGATTTCCCGTCAGGATGGGAATAACCACACAGACAAGACTCGCATAAAGGCTTACATTGTTGTCCACAAGACACCCCTCGTTGATCTTGCATCGCTTTTCTTTCTCAGAAGTAAAATAAAAGTGGATAACGGCATCTCGACTAAATCAAAAACCAGCCCCGGCAAGCGTCTGTCCGCCATAATAGCGGCACTATTCACGCTTGCTTTGTTTGTCTTTAACTCAGCAGCTCTAGCGCAGACTCAGTTGCCTATTCCTGGTGGGGATTTCGGTAACAATCCACCTGGTCAATCCGACGTTGACTTGAGTCAGGGTGCTGGTCAGACACAGGCTACAGCTGAGCGTATTTATGACGCTCCTGGTCAAACCACTCTTGTACGCGAGCAAGCAGAACAAAACACTACCCAGGTCGCTCAAAGTGTAGAGCAAAAGCTATGGCCTGCTTTTGGTAGTTACAACGATGTCTATCAAGGTTTGTCGGCTTTCTGGGGCGACGATATCATCTCCAACTTCTTTGCCAATATCGGTCAATTGATTGGTAAATGGCTATCAGAATTCATCAACGGCTGGATTGCTGATGCTGTGCAGTTTCTCACAGGATTCTTGCGGATATTTGTACTCAACCCAAACATCGCCACCAACGGTCTTGCTGCTAGCGGTGGACCGGCTGACGATATTTCACCTTATATCAGACAAGGCGCAGACATCATGTACGGCATCGCCGTCGATCTCTTGCTCTTGCTCTTTATCATGTGCATCTGGAAGTACTGGGCTGATGCTGCCTGGAGAGGCGGCGGCAACCTCATGGGTGCTGTTGGACGTTTGATTTTTACAGCTGGTTTGATGCTCGCCTGGCCCACTATATACGCCTTCGAAATTCAAATCACCAACGAAATGATCAAGGCCGTTTATTTTAACTCTGCTGACCAGGTCGCCATGCTCGATGCTGCTATGGCAGCCGCTGTCAAAGCCGGTCTTGTGGCTGGTGCTGGACTGTTGGCTAATGCTACTGCACCAATTGGCGGTCAGGTTTTTGGTGGTCTTTTGGCTGGTGGCGCTGGCGGTATCGTCTTAGGTACAGTCGGTGGCTTTGTTGCCTTTGTTGGATTGATCATATATTTGATTGTCGGTGGCATCCTGGTTGCTGAGCTTATCTACATCCTGGTGCTCAAAGCAATTCAGACTGCACTACTTTGCGCTCAATATATGTTTGCGCCAATCTTCCTTGTGTTTTTTGCACTACCCGACACCGAAAACGTCACTTCCGGATTTGTCCGTTCTTTTGTTGAGGTCAGTCTCTGGACCTTTGTCTGGGTCGGCATGCTCAAGATTTTAGTTGTTGTTGTGCTGTCCGATTTTAACCCCTGGGGCAAAATCGTCATGGCAGTCGGCGTCTTGCAATTGATGATTCAAGTGCCATCCTTCCTGGCTAGAGCCCAGATTTCTCCGATGTCTGACTTTGTCTCTGCCGGTCTGGTTACTGGTGGCATCCTTGGTGCTGGTAAGGCCTTGTCCAATGTCGTCAGCAACCGTGGTATGCACCTTGCTAACGCCATCGGTAACTTTGGTTTTGCTGGAGCCAAAGGCGCTCCCAAATCTCAGAGCGTCGATCTCAATAGCCCCAACGATGTAGCTAACCCAGACCTCCTCAAAAAGCAACGTCAGGCCAGCTCTACTGGTAATGTCGATGGACAGGGTCAAAAGCTCAATCCTGCTGATGAGGCCAAGAAAAAGGCCGATGAGGCTAAAAAAGCAGAAGCTGCTAAAAATGGACCTGAAGCCAAGAAAGATAAGAACGGCAACCCCATGGGGACTCCGCCCGGACAGGCTGCTGCTCTCAATGCTGATGGCACACCAAAGACACCAGCCGAAGCTGAAGCCGCCAAACAGAAGCAAGCAGAAATGGCAGCAATGCTTGGTCAAAAATTAGCTGACCGCAATGCTACCGGTACTCCTGGCGCGACACCTCCGAAGGCAAGTGATCCAGCCAGTGCAGCCAATCTGGCCAGCACCACTGGTGTCACACCACCAGGCACTGGCGCTAGTGCTGGCAATGGCACAGGCGCTGGTTCTGGCGCAGGTACTGTGCCCGGAGCCAATCCCACTGGTGCCAAGCTTGACCCTGCAGCGACTGCCGCTGCTGCGGCTGCTGCACTGGCTGCCAAAAATAACACTGGCGTGCCTAAGACTGGCGATCCTGGCGCTCTTGAGGGCAAGACTGACGCAACTGTAAAAAACAAAGCTGATGGTGCCAATGCTGCCACGACCAATGCTAACAATGGCAAACCGCTCACACCAGAGGACGCAGCCAAGGCTGCTGCTGCCAATGCTGCTCTCAATCCTGGTCTGACACCTCCAGGTGCCAAGCCCAAGGATGGTCAAGTTGAAGTAGAAGGCACGAGCACTCCCGCTGGTGGCGTTGCTGGCGCTCAGGCTGGTAAACTCAATACTGCTACTGGCGATCCTGCCAAAGGCAATACTCCAGGTCAACTGGCCGCAGACGGTGACAAGTCAACCATCAAGGCTCCTGGTGCTACTCCCGGTGGTGCCGCACTCAATACCGCCGGAGCGCCTGCCGATACCAATGTTGTGCAAAAACCTGGCATCACACCAGCTAACGCAGTACCACCAGGCAATTCAGCTCAACTAGCCGAAGCCGCTAAGGGTATCAACCGTGGCACAGCTGACTTCACCACCAAAGCAGGTAGCAGTGACGTTACCGTAGAAGGTGATGCTGGTGCTCCACTCAGTCAAGTAACTAATAAGGATGCTGGCAAGATTGTCGGCAATACTGCCGCTCCAATTGTTGGTGGCGCTATCCTGGGCGCTGGTGCTGCTATAGTCGGCGCCAAACTGGCTGGTCAAGGTCAACAACCTGGCGCCAATGTCAACGCTGAGACAACCACAAACATCAATCAAGTACCCGGCCAAAACGGCAATGTTAATCCGCAGCTAGGAGCTAACGGTTTACCTATTAATCCTGCTGCCTTGACTGGCGCTGCAGCTAATGCTGGCGGTCAACTCAAGACTCCCGGTGCTACAACTGATGTCAATGTAGAGAGTGATCCAAACAATCCTAACAACCCTGGACAAGTAACAACCAGTGCCACTGGACGAGTAGTTACTCCCGGTGGTGGTTCTCTGATACCTCCTCCAGGTATCGTGCCATCGACTTCTGCGGCAGCTATGGCTGCAGGACGTCTCGCTAATGCCGGTGCTCCTGGCGTCAATGTTGACACCACTGCTAATGTCAATCAATTGCCTGGTCAAAATACTGGTTTTAATGCCAATCAACAGCTTGGCGCCAATGGTTTGCCCATCAATCCAGGCAATCTAAATGCCGCTGGCGGTCAGCTCAATCAAGGTCGCACACAGACTGGCACAGCTGATATCAACGTCGAAGGCGAAACTATCGGTCAAAACGGTCAGGTCGTGACTAACGCCACTGGTCGTGTGGTCGGTACTAATCCCGCCCAAAATGCTGCCAGTGTCGCAGCCGGAGCTATAATTGGAGCTGGTGCTACGATCGCAGCCAATCGGATGGCTGGCAATAACGGCCAACCACAACAACAAAATATTGATATCCAGGCTCAAGGGATAGGCGTTCAAGGCGCTCCATCCGCTCCTCCAACACAGTTTACTGCTGCTCACAGAGTGGTCGGTAATGCTGCTGGCGCAGGTTCACCACCGCCACCGCCTACAAACGTCGATGGCGGCACCATGGATGATGGTTCTGGTAATGGTGGCGGCGGCTTTACTGGTGGCACTTTGCCTCCCATCGGCAGTGGCGGCAAGCCAGCACCACCCAATCCAAATGATCCTCGCCCTGACATGTTCAATAACCACCACCAGGCTGGTTATAACAAAGTACCTTTCCGGGTTGCCGCAGCCAATGCTCGTCTAGCTCAAGGTGCCACAATCGGTACATCTAATACTGGCAGTGACTATGTCGTTTACGACAACCAGGGTCACGCTATGCACTACCGCTTTGCTGAAGGTGCAACTCAAGAGCGTAAAGCCATGGGCATGATCGCTGGCTCACTTGGTGAGCTGATGAGCACAGACGCTGAGGCCTATGACAGCGCTCGTCAATCAGCCATTGATGCTGGTGAGCACAAACCTCAGGGTGCTATGGAGCGTATCGCCTCTGGTATCCTCGCTTACAACGGTAGCTCATGGACTCAGACCGCTGCTGCCAAGCAAAGATTTGCTCGTTCTATGGCTAAGCATGCCAACCTTGGCTCTCAAGCTTATGTCAACGGTGGACAGGGCAACGCTTATACTCAGTTCCTAGAAAACAGATATGGCCATATGGATGATGAGAAGCAGGCTGAAGCCGTGCACATCATGACCACAGACGATACACCAGAATCCGGTTGGAGCTGGAGATTGCAACCATCTACCGAAGCTCTGATCCAAAACGGTATCGGCATCAGCCCTGTAAACAGAGCGTGCGCAGCTAACATGGCTGTACTCAAGGCTCAGCCATGGTTGAGAGGAGCTGCAATCCGTGGTAGCGCTGCATACATGGAGTCCAAAGCCAACAGCAGCTTGCCTGATGATACTCATCCGATGGTTAAAAACTCCTGGTACGCTCACCACGCACAAGCGATGTCTCCTGAGACTGTCAACTGTGTCGGTGCTCTTACACTGGCTAGCGGTGACGTTAATATCTGCCGTGACTCGGCTATGGTCGATCAAGTTGTATCGATGGTACCAAGTGGTGGTAGACCCGAAGACTATGTCGGCGCCTACAATGCCCTTCAAACCGGTAGTCGTGTCGTGAAGAGCATGATGGCACCTCGCAGTGGCTCAGCCAGTGTTGGCTCTGTCCGCGGTGGAGGCGGCGGCGGTGGCTTTAGCGGTGGCGGTGGTGGCACCAACAATGCTGAAATGGACGTCATCGTCGAAAGCGGCTCTTCATCAGCTGGTAGCTTCAACCCTGCCTCAGTAAACCTCGGTGGTATCGGTGGCAACAACGGTGTAAACGATACCCGTGTGGATGTCCGTACTTCCAATCAATCCAGTGCTGGCGCCAATCTCGGTAGTCAGACTGTACGTGTCCCTGGTGGTACTAATAACCCCGGTCAGGTGCGTATGGGCTCGGTCACTCAGAATGGCGGTGGTCCTCGCAATCAAGACGATCAAGTACAAGTCGATGTCGAAATTGGTAGCAGTGGCGCTCCTGGCTCCTCGGCTGACGATATCCAGCGTGCTGCTCTCAATTCAGCACTGCAATACTTTGGTGGTAATAGCACTGAGATGGTTAAGACTGTCACTGCCAACCTTGTAGCATCAGGCATGAGCTACAACGACATGAATAATCCCAACTTGATGAAGACTGCTATACAGTCTTATGCCACCAATCCAACTTCAATGCCTCAGGTGGCTCTGGCAGCCAATGCCGTTGGACCAGCTAATGTCAAACCTCAGCACGTCGAAATTGTGCAAAATATGCAAGATAACGATCCTCGCTGGGATAGCCGCAGCATCACTCCTCAAGCGATGTATACAGCTAGTGCCATTGTGGAAGCTCACCAGGCTAATCCACAGGCTTATGGTCCTGCCTACTTGACTCAAGAATATGTCCAGAAAGTAGCTAGCTACCCTGGCTTTAGACCTAGAGAGATGCCGATGCGCGGCGCTAACGGACAGGTCTCATATCAAGAGCGCACACCTGTGCCAGCAGAAGTGATACTCAATCACCTTGCTGACAAAATGCGTCGCTTTGGCAACGTCCAGTAAAGTCCTATAAATGTGGAGCAGACAACCTGCTTAATGGGTTTTTAGTGTGATTTGTCGCCATGGTAAAAACCGTGGTTGAAAGTTTTTGCAACTGGCCTAAAATGAAATTATGAAGTTCTTCAAACTACGACAATTAACTCTGGTCTGTCCGGCCTGTCAAACAGTCTTTGCCACTTTTGAACTGGCACGGACTCCCCATGTCTCGGCCGATACGCCCATGGAGACCGATTTGCACAGGATTTTGCCCGATGCTCAGCTGAGAGCAGCGCTGCTTGCAACCTGTCCTAATTGCATCTATACATGGTGGCTCAGTTCATTTCGTGAGCATCATTATCTGCCACAAATTGTGCCTGATTCGCCTCCCCTTGAGCCCTCCAAAAAATTCGCCCATGCGGTCCAGACCGGGCGCAAGAGCGGTGTTAGCCTACTTGATAGAGCGGTACTTGCTCTCAATGGTTACTGGTGTGCTCGGGAGCAAGGTGCTGAGACTATCAAGTTTTTAAAACTGGCCAAGGTGGAACTAGCTGGGGCTCTTGCCGATCAAAGCTGGGTGGGCAATAGAAGTCGCTATAATTATATCGAGGGCGAAGTCTGCCGCTTACTTGGTGAGTTTGCAGAGGCTGATAAATACTATGTTCTCGTGGACAAATCATCGGGACTGCCAGCAGAGCTAATCGCCAAAATGCGTAGCTTTGCCGCCAGTGGGAATAAAAACCCTATACGGCTGCCTCCGCACCTTGTGCAGGCAATTTTTATGCAACCAAATGCAGCAAGTGCTTAACTATAGATTATGGATGACATTACACCACTAAATTTAGAAGACTCTCCCAAGCTTTTCGGCCTGCGTTACGATCAGCTGTTTACTCTTCTGGGCACAGTCCTGGGGGCGATGCAGCTATATACGTATCTCAATCCAATTATGTTTGGCACCCATGATTTGCGCGTCTATCTCTGCATTTTTATTGGTCTGATTGGACCTGCGTACTGTCTTTTGACACTCAATCATTCCACCAATTACTGGGAGACTTTGCTCAACTTTTATGTGGGTAATCGTATTTTTGTACCTGGTCCAGATCCCAATCCTCAGCGTTTTCTTCTCGAAGAGCCGTTGCCTGACTTTACGGAGTAGCTATGGTCACTTCAGTTACTCGCTCACAGCAAAAAAAACTCAGCATCCTCGGCTTTTTAAATCGGGGTAAGACTGATGCTACCGAAGGTTATATAGGCGATCCGTCCAGATTGCCAGGTGAGCCTGTGCCGCGTCCGCACGCAGCAGCCCCGTCGATTTTGCCGCTATGGGATTTATTCCACGATGATGCCAGTGGACTGGGCATTGTCGTCCTTAAGGATGGCACTTACCGCTGCTGTTATGAGGTAGACGGTGTCCACGTCTCAGGTTTTGACGAAGTCAGGCTTGGTTCACTAATGAATCACTTCACTGGTTTTCTCAATGGTATTGATACATCAGTGCAGCTCACTGTGGTTTGCCACAATATTTCAAAGCGAGAATATTTTCAAAAGCATCCGGTAGAAGTGGCTGATGATAGCTTCTTGCGCTATGTCGGTAAGGCCGTAGAAAACGACCAGGCCGCCTTGCTCGCTCGTAACTTTGTGCCAGAACTCAAATTTTTTGTCACCTTTTGCTATCGTCCTCCCAAAGAAAAACCACAAAAACAAAATATCGTAAAAACAGCTGTTAATAACGTTCTTGATGCGTTCACCAGTCAGGCTGCCAGGCAGTCTGTTGGTAGCCATTTTAAAAACGTTAATACACTGATTCAGCGTGCCAATGGTTATATCAACCAACTGGGCAGCTGTGGTATGAGCGGCAGACCGGTCTCAGCGGTGGAATATTTTCAGATGCTCTACAAAGAGCTAAATCCGCAACAGGCCAATCTCAATCACGATAGTCTGCCTATTCCAGTGAGACCGCAAACAAAACCAGTGCCTCAATCAGTACGTCGGATTTTTCCTGATATGGAGCCTGCTACCATCCGGCAGCAACTGACTGAGTCTCGCTATGACTTTAGTGCTAGTGATTTTGTCAAAGTCACAGACATGACCTCCTATCTCGAAAACACCGACCCCACTAATCTCAATCCAGAGTTAGAAGTGGCTGGTCGTTATATTCGTACTCTCTATATGAATCGCCTGCCTGAGCGTACTGGACCGCTCTGGTTGCAGCCGCTTTTGCGTCTTAACTGCGAATGGAAGATGAATCTCTATGCTCATAAGCTCGATAAAGAGCTGTTCCGCAAGAGCTTACAGCGCAAGCAAGCACAGGCTTCTGCTAACACCTATCAGGGTGTCATGGGGCAACGTTCTGCACCCAACCAGGAAGAAGCCGAAAAGGCTCAGGAAGCGGCTCAGATTGGTTCTGAGTTGTACACCACCAACATGGAAGTCTTTAACTACGCCATCTATTTTTCGCTTTATGCTGACTCACTTGAGGAGCTTAACCGCTCTACCGAGTTTGTCCGTTCGGCTGCCCCGCAGTGCCGTGGTGCTCGTTTTGTCATTGGCTACCATGAGCAAAAAGCACTCTTTGTCGGCTCTTTGCCAGGACTTGGACTGGACGTAAACAGACGTGGTAAGGCTGTGCGTACACCCACTGTGCGTAACTCTTTTCCTTTTGTGCACGCCAAGTTGGGCTCCGAAAAGGGCGACTGGTTAGGCTTCTCCAAAGAAACACTGGAGCCAGTATTTCTCAATCCCTACGACGAAAAACTACCAAACGCTTTGTGTATCGTCTTTGGTCAGCCTGGTGAAGGTAAATCCATGGTGGCCCAGCAAATAATCCAGATGAAGACTTTGTCTGGCGCCAAGACAATCATTATTGACCGATCCGGCAGCTACAAGATGCTTACTGAGGTCTATGACGATACCGCCTATATCAAGCTTGGTCCGGATGGTCAGGTTTGTATCAATCTATATGATTTACCCTTCCAGGGACCTGATGGTAAGCCGGTGGACCCAGCTAATCCACCAGAGTCGCATATCATCAAGATTCTCAACTTCCACTCAGTGATGCTGGGTGATAAAGGCGAGCAAGCACTCACTAAAGACGAAAAGCCTGTCTTGATGCATGGTATCCAGGCAATTTATAAGAGTTGCGCTCAAGAAGGTCGCATCCCCATCGAGTCAGACCTGGTCAATTGGCTTAACGAAGAAGCGCAGCGTGCCGGTAAAAGTAAGCGCGGCGAAGTTTGTGAAGATCTGGCTAACCGTCTCAGTCTTTATTGCAAGGGAGCTATCTTTGGCAAGCTGTTTGATGGACCTACATCGATTCCGCTTGATACTCAGCTTATGGTGTTTGATACATCGGATCTCTCTCACGATAAGACTCTTGAGGCAGTAGTGACACTCTTTGTCTCTGACTATGTGCTGCGCCGTGCTGCCCAGCATAAAGCCGAAAAAGTCGCTCAAGGTTTACCCTCACGCTTTGTTTTTTGCATAGACGAGTTGTGGAGACTACTGCGTTACGAAGGCGGTAAGACCCTTGTAGAAGACGCCTCGCGTACCAGCCGCCACTTAGGTCTGCTTTTTATCGGTATCTCCCAGGAGCTGGGTGACCTTTTGCGCGATGATAGAGCACGTAACCTGGCAACAAACAGTGCCATTAAGATCATTCTCGGTAATGACCCATCCAACTTTGATGCCATCCGCGATGCCTGCGGCTTGACGCCACAAGAGATGTCGGCGATTGCCCATTTGACCAGAAAAAACCGCGAGTATTCAGATGCCTTTTTGATCTATCACAAGATGTCTCGTGGTGTGGTCAAACTTGTAGTACCTAAGTTTATGTACTGGGTGGCCACAACTGAGCCCAACACCGACCAGCCTTGTCGCTCCAAAATGATCGAGCTCTGCAAAGGTGATCCGCGCTGGGCTTGCCACCTCCTTGGTCAGGGTTATCGACCAGAGACATTTTCAGAAGAACTTTTGCAATCAGGTTAGAGCATGTTTGATTATCAAGCTGGAGAGCGCTACAAGCTCACCTTAATTATGGTGGGAGCAGTTGGTGTCATTGCCGGCATCTTCCTGATGATTATTGTGGCGCCTCCCTCCGAGGCTCCGCGCAAAAAGCGTCCGATGTCGAGATCTAGCTATGACCCTGATGTTACTGGCATTCCGCGCTCATTGGGTGGTGGCTCCACCACCGGTACAACCGAATACGGTGCCGCAGCTACTCAAGGTGCTACTGCCGTAAACTCTGCTGACGGCAATGCTGCCAAAGATTTCGTCAGAGCCTTTGCCTCAAACTCATTTGATTTTTCTGCTAGTACCGCTGCTTCCAATCAGCAAAAGGCCATGGCCATGATGTCGCCAGAGACTGCCAGCAACTATCAAGCTAATGTCTGGGGACCAGTTGCCAGTCAGGTAACTGGCTCTGACGTCACTACTCAATTTACGCCATCAGTGATTTCTACCGGACAAGCCAATCCAGATGGGTCCATTGTGATTTTTCTCCAGGGGCAACTTGCCCTCAGGGCAGCCGATGGGCATGAAGAGCAAAAGGCAATAAACATGGAATACCTGGTGCAAAAGATGCCGGATGGTTCAATGCGTATCGCTGGTATTCAAGAAAAATAGTCAGAGCAGGATTATTGCTCTTTTGTATCGGTGCTAGGATGAAATCAGAAAGATTGTGCTCTCAGAAAGCTATTTATGTCAGAAATACGAGCTTTCTTCGTAGTTACCGTAGTTGTGGTCTGGCTTGTGTTGTGCAATAACTTGATATGATGCCATTAATCTATCACTATGGTGATACTGAGGAGAGTTAGATGGGTTGGAGTCAACAGACTGGTGAACTGGGGCAGGTAATTGGTTACCGCAACAACGAGACCGGCGAAAAAATATCTCCAAAAGAATTTGAACGACGCCAATCAATGCAAGGCAGCGTGCAACCTGCTGTGGGCAGTTACGGCACGATGCAACAAATGCCTGCTCAGTACGGTCAAGCTGTGGCTCCTGGTTATTCTGTGGCACCTCAAGGCGCAGGTGGCTTTGCCCAACCTGTAGCACCTGGTTTTGCCGCTCCTGTCGGTAATGTCGCGCCAGATGCAGCAAAAGTTTGGATTCAACCTAATGCTCAAGTCTTTCAAGGTGGACAGCCTGTACCAGTACAGGGCATGCCCGCCCAGCAGATGCCAGCTCAGGGTATGGCACCACAAGGCATGGCGCCTCATATGCCACTGGCTCAGCCAGGCATGCTCCCGCCGGGTCAGGGTTTGGCAAAAACCTCCGCATGGAAGGCGTTGCCACACACCAGACTGGTAGCTCTATGGGTCGTAAAGGCAAGGGCTTTTTGGATGCTACATCTATCGCCATCTTGATGCCCACTCTGGTTTTGCTTGCTTTGATTATTGCCGCTGCCCACAAAAAGCGTCTTTTCCCGTGGCAGACCATCCGTACCTTTAACCCTCCATCTGGCTTGATGACACCCAGAGAGTATGAACGCTCCTTTGTTTGCCCACCCAATGGTCGCAAGCATGGCCGCCTTGGTAAGAAAAATCCTGCTTCCACCTGGTCAGAAGCTGACGGTGTAGTTATCCCCTTTGGATTTCTCGCTCGTACCCACTTGCCAGTGACCATTCCGATGGGACGTCTGCCAAACAAAAACATGTTCCTGGTAGCTCCATCTGGATCTGGTAAAACAACTTTGATGCGAGCTGTTATTAAAGCCTTGCTCGCCAAACCCTGCGTCATAATCGCTCTAGAAGCCAAAGCTAACGATCCCAATTTGGACGAAAAGCGTGAGGGCTTCAAGTATTCGGTATTGCCTGAAGCGCAACAAGCCGGATTTAGAACGCTCTACTTTAACCCTCTGGATAGTGAGTCCATTCACTGGAATCCACTGGATCTCGATCCTAATACATTTGCCTCATCCATCGTGCAGGACATCAACTCTTTGCCGCCTGAAGAGCAGCACTGGGCTGAACGTGACATGGGCTATATCGAAGGTCTGGTGCAACTCCTTAAATGGGGTGCAGTCCAGGTCAATGGCGAAGACGAAAATGGTCAGCCTTCAGAGCTAACGCCTCTGCCCTGCAACCCGTTTGGCTTGATGAAGCTAGTCAACAACCGCCGCAATATTGTTGAGTCTATGCGTCGCCTTAAAAACGATCCCAGCATCGAAGCTGGTGAGCTAGGTGAATTGACCCAGAGATTGTCTTCGATTATCCGTACTGATAGTGATTGGGACAAAAACATCCAGGGTGTGCGCGGTCGTCTGCGTATGTTCAAAAACGCCAGCATCCTGCGTGTCACGCACCAGTCTAACGTCGACATCAAAGGCTGTATGCATGAGCCTACAGTGCTAATCTTTGGTACTCCAGCGTCCCTTGGACCTGACGCTGAGTCCCTGGCTGCCTGCTTCGTTTATCAATTGCAACAAGCCTTGCACACCAGATACGGTACAAAATCAGTATTGCCATTGTTTGCCTTCTTTGATGAATATCAAACCCTCAATATCGACCTTGCCGGCCGTCTGTCAGCCATCGTCCGTGGTGCTAACGGCGGACTGACAGTTATCTTGCAAAACATAAGCCAAATTGACGGTGCCGATAAGAGCGGCGTCAGCTCAGAGTTGCGTACAATATTCTCCAACTCAGCTGTGCGTGTCTGTCTGCACAACGCAGACGAAACCACGGCTAAGTTCTTCTCGGATGAAATCGGTAAGCATGCGGTAGTCGTACCTGGTATTGCCGACCACTTCCAGGCTAATGGTTTTGGTATCTTCCCAACTGGATGGAACAGAATCCACAGTCAACAGGTTGTAGCCCGGGTTGATACAGACTCAATCAAGCGTATGGAAAAACATCACGCTCTAGTTTATCTCTCTCCAGCCGGTGATCCTGAGTTTGGTGAAGTCAAACCATTTATGTGCGATTTGAGAGGTATCGAAGAAATCGCCAGATTGCACCTCTTGCACAACGTCAATGCCAGAAGGCAGGCTTCTGAGGACGAAGCTGCTGAAGGCGACGTACCCTTTGATGCACCCGGCGGTGGTGGCGGTGGTGGCATGAATATGCCTGGCTTTGCTCAGGGTAGCTCTCTACCAGAAGCAGCGGCAACCCTTGCTCAAGATATGGCTAACTTTGGCTCTCCAGTATATGGACAACCTGAAGCAGTCGATCCTCTCTATGGTCAGCCGTCCGCACCAGTGGCTCAACCTGCTTTTGCCCAAAATCCCTATATCGCTCCTGGTCCTGTACCAGGTGTGGCACCAGTTGCTTCTACCGCTCCAGTGGCTCAGCCTCAGGTGGCCCAATCAAGCGATCCTGGTCAGCGTATCTGCCCTAGCTGCGGCAAGGGTGCAGGTAAAGGTAAGTTTTGCATCGAGTGTGGTCAATTTATTGGTGCCGCTCCGGCCTCTCAAGTTGAGCTACAAACCTCTGCCAGAGTGGTAAATGATGCGCCAGTGCAGCCTTTTGGTGCCGGTATCATCCCTAGTTATGAGCAAGTCCAAAGCAACCAGCCACAAGCGCCAGCCGCCAGTGCTGCTCCTGCTCCTGCTGGATCTTTATCAGCCACTGGTCAGCCATCAGCTACCCCCAGATACGGTGGACTGGCGCCGCAATCCCGTGATGCCATGCCTTCCAAGCGTGGCCTATTCGAAAACGCCTCACAAATTGCTGAGACAGCTCATCAGGTATTAAATGGTGGAGTCGACCCGGCTAATGCTCAGAGACGTCCGATTACTTCTCTAAACGCTGATACACAGCCAATTGGCACCGAGCCCAAACGTAAACCAGGCGTTGAATTTTAAAGCGCTTTCAATCAACATTGTTTTTGTTGTGCATATTTGCTTCTAGCCGGGTAAAGAGTATCTTGTATGGACTTATCCATTCTTGTTAAAACTCTTCAAGCAACGGCAAAATGCAAGCATTAACACCTACGGACCGGGATTACTGGAAGCACATCGTTCAGGCTAATAATTCATTTGGCGTGGAGATGCTCAAGGTTATTGCCCTGGCGCGTCCTCTCGATAATATATTTGTTTCGCCCACCAGTATTTTTCTGATCTTAAGCATGCTCTATAACGGGGCTGCTGGAGAGACAGCGCAGCAGATCTGCAATGCGCTAAAGCTGCCACGTCCTCAAGAAATCAATCCCTGGAATAGACAACTGCTCAATCATCTTTGTGCTGCAGGCTTTGGTCATGATCTTTTTGTGGCCAGTGCACTCTGGTTTGGTAAAGGCATTTTATGTCATGACCAGTTTGTAAATAACTGCATAGAGGGCTATTCAGCCTCATTGTATGGACTGGAGTTTACCTCGCCGGATGCTTTGAGTCAGGTCAATTACTGGGTGGCAAATGCTACCAATAACAAGATTGAGCATGTGATTAATGCAGTGGATCCAGATGCTGAGCTGATTGTCACCAATGCAGTTTATTTCTTTGCTCTCTGGAAAGATCAATTCAACAAAGATAATACAAAGCTTGAACCATTCAACCTGGTTGGTGGTGGCACCAAAGAAGTGCACATGATGTCCAGGACTGGGCAGTACGAATATTTTGAGTCCGAAGCCTTTCAGGTGGTCAAGCTGCCTTATTTGCAGTCGCCATTTTTTATGCAAATTATTTTGCCTCGCCCCGGGTTCCATTTTGGCCACTGTCTATCGGCTGTATCACAACCGGGCATGCCGATGATACCTTGCGACCTGGAGCTTAAAATGCCGCGCTTCGGTCTAGAATTTGATGTAGATTTAGTGGGTCATTTGCCCCGGCTTGGCATCACCAATCTCTCCGATTTTTCACTTATCTGTCCTAATCTCAAACTAAGTGGACTGGTGCATAAGTGCAAACTAACTGTGGACGAAGAAGGTACAGAGGCGGGTGCTGGTGCGGTATCATCTGGAGGCTTTGGTAGCCCACTGAAGATGCACATAGATAGACCGTTTTTGCTCAATATTGTGGACGGTGGCAGCAATCAGATTCTATTTTCTGGAGCTGTGGTATCGCCCGAGTTGTAAGCGAGGCTTAAGCACTAGTACTTAACGGCCAGCTAAAAAAGCTGTTTGTCTTGAGCTCCAGTGTACTTCTTTGCCGTCTTTGATCAGGTCTTCGTGATATTCAAAACTCGACATTTTGATTATATTCAAGTCCTTAAAAGCCTCTTTTAGTAGCTTTTGTACTTGCTCTTCTGTCATCGGTGTCTCTACTGCTGTAGGCAGACACTCTTTTGTGTCTAAATCAATTAGGCTGCGGTCTGTTGTTATTTCTATCTGGCAGTAACCGTTTTTGCGCACACCGCGGGCTAGTTCACTTAGCAAGCGCGTGACTTTGTTCAGTCCCTGACAATGCTCTATAACCGAGATTGCCAAAATCAAATCGTAGCTCTCAGGCTCGATCACTACGCAATCATTATCGATTACTCTGGTATTGATATATTTGTCTACACCATATCTGGTGCTGTTTTGCTCAAGCAAATCGATTGATGAGTCGAGCACATCAAAGCAGTCAATTTGAGCGATGATTTCGTTTGCTTGCAGATATTGAGCTAAAGGCACGGCATTGCGTCCTACGCCAGCACCGAGATCTAGTATTTGCAAAGGTTTTTGATTGGAGAGGAGCCGCCAGTAAAGCCGATTTTTAGCAGCCAGAGACATCATGTCCTGGTCTGGTCTGGCTAACCAGCTATCGCTATCAAACAGAGCGTGCCTGGCATAGTAATCTTCATGGTAGGCAATGGTTTCTTGTCGGGCTTTTTCTGGCATAGGGTCACCGTTAACTGTTTGCAGCCATATAGAGCGCGCCTCTGGTCTTTAGCTCAATATGGTTGCCCAGGCTGTATTGCTGAATGATGCGGCGCAAGCGGCTTTTGTCCAGGTCTTTGAGGCTTGTGTCGTACCAGTTGCTAAAGGCAAATGTGAACGCTTCGGCAGTGACACCACAATCGGGAAAGACGAAGGAAAAATCAGTATTGTCGTGGGGCAAAAGTTCTAAGTTGAATTGACCGAAGACTTCTTTTAGTGGCATCTCGTAGAGCGTACCAGGTTGCATCTCGCGGTCACGAGACGGGATAAAGTGTCTGGCTATGCGGTCATAGTCGCAGTCGCCGTAGAGTGCAAAAACAAAAAGGGTACCGCCTGGCTTAAGCAGTGCTTTTGCTTGTTTGAGGGCGGCCGTGCGATCTGGCACCATATGCAGCATCCAGGGCATGACAATGACATCAAAGCTCTTTTCGCCAAAGGTGGTCAAATCGGGCTCGGTAATAGACATTTCTTTAAAGGTGAGATTGTCTATATTGCTTGCACTGGCATAGTCAGTGGCAAAGTCTATAAGACGTTTGTCGATGTCTATGCCCATAACAGACTTTGCCAGGTCGGCTAGTTTTAAGGCCAGGCGACCATTGCCGCATCCCACCTCGAGGATATCTTGACCCTCAAGGTTTTTATGCCTTTGCATCATTTTGACTTCCGCACCAGACACTGCAAAAAAGTTAGTCCACAATCTCATCGACTGCAGGTAATCTTTAGCAGTGCCTTGTCCCAGACGTCTAGCCTGGCGAATGGTGCGGTGCATTGTTTAGCGCTTAGCCAGAGCTGGGCTCTTGTCACTAGCCGAGCTTGTCGGTTTGAGACCAGTTTTTTTTAGTGCTTGCTCGTAGGTAAAACTGGTATCAACACCAGTGAGCATGTCGCATTTGTAGTAGTCGGAGTACCAGCGTTTGCAATCCCAGTCAAAAGTCTTGTGCAGTCTTTCGAGATAGTTTTGCCAGTCGCGTTTTCTTGATTTCCAGAGTTTGACTATTTCAGCAAAGGCAATTTCTTGTTCTTTCAAAAACTGATTGATAGCTTCTTCGTCGCCTTGCTCAAATTTCTTGAGATTGGTGCTGTAAGGGATGGTGCCCAGATATTTGTCTTTACCGACGCGCTCCTGGATATATTCGGCGTCTTCTAACCCGTCCACTTTGTTGCCCACTACATATGTGCGCTCAACAAATTGAGGGGCAATTTCTTTGAAGTCTAAAAAGACTTGAGTCGACTTTTCGGTGGGTTCAAGGACAAAGATATTGAGGTCATAGGCAAACGAAAGCGATGTGGCGACATTATCTGTGCCGGCAGTGGTATCAGCCACCACCAGGTCCTCGTCTGTGTCGAGCATATGGTGAAATATGCCTGCCAGACTCTTCAATTTTTCGTGGTAGCAAGAGCCGCCCACATCTTCTTGCTGATAGGTGCCTACTGTCAAAAGAGCGATATTGCCTTCTTGCATAGCGTATTTTTGTATAAACGGATCATCTTTTTGGGCAGTGATGAAGTTGCTACCTGCTGCCGGTGGAGTGGTGCCGATCATTGGTCTATCGCCCAGGTCTGTGCGATTGCCCCTGAGATAGTCGGTTACTTCGTCAAAGTGCAGTCCTAATTGTTTGACTTCACCTTTGAGATTGAGAGCGCTTTTGAGGTGGGCGTTGACGTCAGCGTCTACGGCGACGACAAAAGGATTGCGCGCTGCCAGATACTGGATAAATCCAGCGGCTGTGGTGGTTTTGCCAGCGCCACCTTTACCTAAAAATGCAATTCTCATCTATTTACTCCTTATCTCGATGACAGATGCTCAAAGCTCTGTGCTGCGTTTAATTTGTGGGGTTGTTTGTCATTGCATTGTCTGCAAGTGCCAAATATTTCCAGTACGTGATTGCTTACGGCAAAGCCGTAGTCTCTGTATATCTCTTCTTCTAAAAGCTTTTCTTTTAGTATTTGCCCGCTGCCGTTTTTAGCAGTGTTGCTCATTCTGGTGTGTTGATTGCAAGATTTACAGACCAGATGATGCTGTTTTTCGCCTGGTCTGACCATTTCGTCTTGCTTCTCTTCGTTGCGCACTAGCTCCTGGACAAGACCCAAACGTGTGAGCAATTCTAGCGAGCGGTAGACAGTAGTCAGTCCGGGCGCTGCCACTGGACTTTTTAGTTTCATTCTAAAAGCTAACTCTTTAGCCGAGACAATTTCTCTAGCTTCGCTAAGCTCTTGTAAGACCATTTTGGCGCCTTTAGGTAAGGTCTTGCGGGTGCCTGTAAGACGACTTGTGATCATTTTGCACCTCCCCCGCAGTTTGTGCCAATGTCAATTGCCTTGAGTTCACAAGCGATGGTCTCGATTATCGGACCGGAGAGGTTTTCGGGATAGCCATAGAGTTTTATTACTGATTCAGTCTGGCCTGGTAGTGCATTTTGTTCCACCACTTCTGGTTTTAACCATTGCAAGGTGAGGATATCGCCAAAAAGCGCAGAGCTACCCTCATAGTATCCGTATAGCGGCAAGTAACTGTGGAAAACAAACCCAGCTTTTTGTAGATGCTGAGCTAGAGGGAGAGCTTCGCCGTTGTGAGCGGGGATGCGCACCAGGATAAATCTTTTGTCTTTGGCTTTGAGATCGCTTATGGTCTTATCGATAGAGGCACTATCAAAAACAAAATTTTGTTTGTAGATGATATAGCTATGACCAAAACCCTCTTTCAGTTCAACATCAAAGTCGCTCTCAGCGCTGGTTTTACTATCTTGAGCCGGACCGGGCTGAGTAGTCAGGTCAGATTCACTTTTAACTGTGCGGTCCAGAGTGTCTTCAAATTGAAACAAAATTGACTCTACCAGTGCTTTGTAGCGCTGTGGTACATAGCTGACACGGCTTGATAGCAGGTCTGAGACGATAGTTAATTGTTTTTCGTCGAGTCTTTGATAGGTCGATGAAGCAGAGAATCTGGCCTGGGCTTCTACAACTTTGTGTTGTACCAGGTCGATGCTATCGCCAAGACCTCGACCGAGATTGGCTCTCAGTTGTTTTACTCGACTGACCAGTTTGCCTTGCAGTCTCACCACCCATAGTACCGACTCCGGATGGTCCTTAAAAAACACCCGGGGATACTGACAAAAGCCAAAGCCACAGATGTTTTTGTAGCCAGCTCTGATATGTGCTGCTTGTGAAGCCAGACTGTGGGTAACAAGCTCGGTGGCGTTGACTGTAAAGTCGCTTAAATCCACAAGATCGCGCAAGCCCTGCACAATTTTAGAGCCCAGTTTGAGTCCGCGGCTGGGCATTGCTACTGCCATGCTATTAAATTCGACATGATAGGGGCTCAGTCGATCCATGACCATTGCACCAGCACAGGGCTGCTGTTCGCCGCTTGCGTCTACCGGGCAGGCGATGGCAATTGTGCGCTCACCAGCACTGATTGTGGCTTCCACGCCTTCTAGTGTAAATAAATCGCTATCCGGATAAGCCTCATGACCAGGGGCTGACACACCGCCAGCGCCAAGCGCGCTGACATACATGTTAGCTATTTGGGCTGCGTATTTGCCATCATCTTTTGCTACAGCAAAGACTTTGACCGTTTCTACTGGTTTGTCTTCGACATAAATAGACTGATTGTTGTTATCTGTTTGTGTGGCTTGAGTCATGTTTCATTCTCTTCAGGCAGGTTGTGCTTGCAGTGAGTAGGCATTTTGCAAAAGCCTGGCCAGATTGTGACCATTGGCGCCGGTGACATTGCCACCAGGATAGGTACCAGCTCCACAGATGTAGAGGTTTTCAAAGGGGGTGTGATAATGAGGATAAGTAGGCAGAGTGCGGTTTTCAAAGCTAAAGTCCTGAGACATCGGCATATGCCAGCAGCTCAGACTCAAGTTATTAAAATGCGATTTGAGTTTATTGGGTGAGACTATATACGAGTCAATAATCAGTTCACCAAATCCAGGTGCATATTGACTGATGATATCAATGACAGTGGCGCTCAAATGAGCATCGTCAGTTTCAGTCCATTCTCTTAGTTTTTGGGCGTTGTCTTTATCCTGGAGATAGGCCGGGACAAAGTGCACATCGACAGTCAGCACTTGTTTTTTCTTGTCAGTTTCTGCCCCGTAGACAAGTTCGTCTTCAAGAGTGGGAAAGGCCATAGTCAGCATCAAGTCTTTTGGCAAAATGCCTTTTGGTACGGTGGCACTGGCTTTAATTACTTGATCTACTTTGGGTGCAATAACGAGTACACCTTTGTGATTGTGACCGATTGATTTGAGTGTGGTTAGCTCAGGCAAATCTTTGAGCAGATAGTGCAGCTTGGCTGCTGAGACTTTGGGCTGATTGGCTCTGAGATAAGCCTGGATGCCTGAGGGCACATACTCGGGCTCAATTAGTTTTAAAAATAGAGTGTGCAGATCGCTAGCGCATATAACGATATCAAAATCGTGCTTTTGACCGTCAATGGTCTCTATCTGTTTGACTCTCTCGCCTTCGATTATTAGTTGCTTGACTGCCTTGTCTGTGAGTATTTTGACGCCATTATTTTTGCAAGACTGCTCGACTGCTTGAGTGACTTTGCCCATGCCGCCTTTGACCTGACCCCAGGCACCAAATATGCCAAGAGTGCTGGCTGTACCATGATGGATACAACCAAAGACCGAGCCTGGTAGGTTAGCAAAACCAGGAGTGCAAGTAGCTGCTACTGCCTTAAAGGAGTCAGCACTAAAATACATACCGGCCAAATCCAGTAGACTGCCTTTAAATATCGTGCTAGCTATTTTATCGAGACCGGCTTCTAGCAATAGTTTTTGGTAGTCGTCGCTATTGATTGGTTTGAGGTAGCGGGGATTTACTATCGCCGCAGCTTTTTGGATGTCGCCCCAAAACTCCAACCAGCCTTTTTTGTCTGCCTCAGTCAGCCCTTCCACATGCATGGCAGCAGAGCCTTCACGTGGATAAGAGACATATTCACCATCTGGCAACAGTACGATTTCGACTGGATCGGTCAAATAGGGTTGCATGCCAAGCTCAGTCAAGTTGAGTTCTTCGGCGATTTCGGGGCGCATCATGCCAAAGTAACTGGCTACTGACGATACCGATATATCAGAATTTGCAAACGGTTTTTCGTTGACACAAAGTCCGCCGGTTTGCTTGTTCTTTTCAAATACTGTCACGTCAAAGCCAGCGCGCCCCAGATATGCAGCTGCGACCAGACCGTTAATGCCGGCTCCGATAATTGCTACTTTTGTCTCGCTAACGCCTTTCATCTACCTACCCTGTGCAACTGGCCAGTACATCTACAAATTGATCAACATCGTCTTTATCGTTATAGAGGTGCATGCTCACTCTGATAAAGTCATCCTGGCTTTCGGCTTGTTCACTCAAATAAGTGCAGTGATCGCCAGAGCGTACAAAGATTTTGTCTTCATCGAGAGCAAAACTAAGGTCTGATGAGCTTAGTTGTTCAAAGCGAAATGACAATATGCCCCAGCCGTGGAAGCAGCCGCAGATGCCAATGCCAGGGGCAAATTCAATGCCAGGTAATTCTTTTAGTCTTTGCCAGAGATAAACTGTCAGCTCGCTAATATGGCTCTCTATATTGTCGATGCCGATACTGTCGATATAGTCCGCAGCCTTAGCCAGAGATAAAATTGCCGGGATATTTTGGGTGCCACTCTCCAGCAATTCAGCCATATTATCGTGCTTTATCGTGTATTGGTCTTGACCGAGTGAGGCTTTACTCTTGCCACCAAGTTTAAAAGGTTTGATCTGTCCATTTAGTCTGGGGTTGATATAAAGCACACCAACACCGGGGGCAGCAAACATTTTGTGACCACTAAAACTAATAAAGTCGACTGGCAAAAGCTCAGCATTTACTTCGGTATGACCCACTGATTGACTGGCATCAAGGCTGATTACGACATCAGGTCCGACAATTTGTCTTATTTCAGTTACTTCCATATCCAGACCAAAGACATGGTGCACATGCGCTAGAGCAATTACTCTGGTTTTGTCAGATAGTGCTTCTTTGATGCTTTTGAGGTCGTAGTCGCCGACTTCGTGGATATCAAAATGTTTGATTACTATGGCTTTGCCCTGCTCTTTGAGCAATGCCTGGACGTTATACCATGGCAGTACAGCTGATTTGTGGTCTTTAGGACAAAGCAAGACCTCGTCACCATCTTGGAGATTATGGAGAGCCCAGGCATAGGTCACCATATTGAGACTCTCAGTAGCACCAGAGGTAAAGACTACTTGCTCTTTATCGGCTGATATAAAGTCGGCGATTTTTTTGCGGCTGTCATTGATAGCGCTCTCCAGCTGACTACTCCAGCTATATGAGGCACGTCCTGCATTGGCACATTGATTTTGGTAGTAGTCGCTAATTGCATCTAGTACCACCTGTGGTTTTTGGGTGGTGGCGGCATTATCAAAATAAATCAAGTCTGGATGTTTAGCAAACAAGGGGAAGTCGGCTTTGCATGTTTTTGCATCAAAGCCAACTTCTGTTTGTTTGTTGCTATCAATCGAGCACTGCATTCTAGCTACCTGTACCCACAAGCAATCTACGTCCGCCCGCTTGTTTGGATTTTTCGGTGGTCATGCCAGCATCTCTCCAGGCGACAAAGCCACCGGTCAAGCTATAGCAGTCCACACCGCGTGCCTTAAAAAAGGCAGCAAAGCGTTTGCTTACTTCGCCAGTGGGACAGACCAGTACAACCTTTTGATCGTTGGCAAAAGGCACGCCCATGTCGGCGATGTCTTCGAGGTTGTCGGTAGGTATATTGATTGAGCCGGCAATCCGTGATGCCTTAAAGGCCAGTGATCCGCGCATATCTACTACTTGTAGCTCTTTGTCGCCGCCTTTGACCAGTTCTGAGAGCTGGTCTACATCTACTTCTGGGGCTTGTTCTGCGTCTTCTTTTGTGACTGCTTTGACCGAATCTTTTTTGACAGACAGACCAAAAATCTCTGGTTTGTTCTTTTGTAGATAAGACAGGTACCATTCCACTCTGTCGCAGACAATAAAGACACAGTTATGTTTGCGTGTCAAAGTAGCATCAAGTGGTTTTAGATACTTCATCGCCGCAGCTAAGCTGCCGCCGCCGGTTGGTCCAGCCAGGATGCCACATTGACGTATCAGTGTGAGCATGGCGTCGATTGATTCATCCATTGAGACTTCGACGATATCGTCATAAAAGTCTTTTCTAAAGAGACCGACTTCGTACATCTCATCGACGTTACGTATACCTGGGAGCAAATGTCCTTTGGAGGCAATGACGCCGACATTTTTCATCTCAGGATTTTTTTCTTTGAGATAAGTACCGGAGCCCCTGGTGGAGCCAGTAGTACCAAGCCCGCCGACAAAATAGTCCACCAGACCAGCTCCAGCATCATCCAGGTCTTTTTGGATTTCGGTGCCTGTGGAGTGATAGTGAGCGTGGATGTTTTTTTCGTTGGTGTACTGCGATGTATGGAAATATTTGCCAGGATTGGCCGACATTATTTGTTCGATAAAGGTAATTGGATCGTTTGGATCGGTTGGGTCTGGACATTCAGACAGACCTGGCAGTTCGTCTACTTCGGCTCCGACCAGTTGCAAGATTTGTTTGACTTCGCGCACTTTGATGCGGTTGGTGACAATTTTAAAAGGCACTCCGTATACAGAGCAGACCAGTTGCATCGCTTTGGCCATATTGCCACTGCTTGACTCGATTACAGTCTTGCCTTCTTTTTTGATGTTTTCGATGTCTTCTTTCAAAACATTCCAGGCACTCTTATCTTTGACTGAGCCAAATGGATTGAGCAATTCCAGTTTGGCATAGAGATTGATATTTTTGAGACCGTGGACTTCTTGAGGTATTTCAAAAAGTGGTGTGTGACCGATTAAATCAGTGACGTGTTTGACGAGCATTGTCCTTCTCCGCAAATCTAAGTGACGCTACAAAAAATTTTTAGGGCAAACATTCCCAATAAGGCACATATTGTTTGTCCATGACCCAGCTAAACTCTCCGTTGCGCTCCATTACAGCGACCTTTTCGGCTACAGGTTGCATGATTGAGGTGGAGGCAGAGAAGTCCATAAAGTAACCAGCAGAATTGACGAATATCACCAGATCACCTGCTTGAGGTAGTTTATCTAGATAGGTCATATGGCGATAAACAAGGTCGCTCTCCAGGCAGAGGTTGCCGGCAAAATAGACGCCATAAGGTCCATTTTGATTTGTGTCAGCATTGTCTTGATTGTTTGAGACAATAATTGGATCGACAAAGATTTCCTGGTCCAAAAACGAAATATCTTGACGCTTCATATTGAGGCAGACTATGTGCTCACCGCGGCTGCTTTTGCGCACAGAGTTGACACGCGCCACAGTGATGCCGGTCTGGTCCACCAGCGAGCGGCCTGGCTCAATCCATAGCTCAATCATATTGTCGCGCAGGATGCTGCCAGCAGTGACATCACCGAGATTGGGAAATCTCTGATTCATAAGCTCGGTAAGAAACTCTCCACCAGTTTGTGTATCAAAATAGCTATAGCTATTAAAGTTGCCTTTGAGTTTGCCTTTGTCCGATGACATACCAAAGTAGTTGTTGTGCCAGGTCATTGATTGCCTTGTGCCCAACACAGTTTCTCTCAGGGCTGATGTGTATTCATTCCACTGATCTTCGCTTTCGAGATAGTTGACTTTATAACCACCACCGATATTTATCACTCTCGGTTCAAAATCACGAGAGAGCGCTTCTTCAAAAAGCTCCATGCAGTTTTCCATGGCTACAGCTCTTTCTAGCACACTGACTGTATCCAGGTGAAAGCTAAAGCCCATAAAGTCGATGGCTTTGCGATTGGCTTCGAGGATATCAAAGGCAGTCGTAACTTCCTTTATAGGTATACCAAAGCGGCTACCTTTGTTGAGAAACTTACTGTGATTGGCTTCAAACCCGCTCAGGCGCAAAAGAATGCGGGTGGGTTTTTTGTGCTTGATGGCAGCTCTCAGACTCAATATCGAATTGAGTTCCCAGAGACTATCCACGGCAATTATCACTCCCTGCATAATTGCCAGACCTAAAAATTCTAGATTTTTAGGTCCGGTGGCTTCTATGCGTGATGAGTCAAACCCTGCTCCCAGTGCATGTCTTAGCTCTTGAGCGGAGCTGACATCGAGATTGGCTTCTTCTACTGCTAGCTGTCTGACCAGGCTATCTGATTGATTACACTTGTGAGCAAAAAAGACTTTGCCTATGACATTGCCATCGCTAAATGCTTTGCGAAAGTTTTGCACATTGTCATGGACAAGCTCTGGAAAAAGAATATTGAGCGGACTGCCAAGTGCTTTGACCAGTTGTTGGAGTGTGCTCTTTTGCTCGATAAAGCGGGCTATGGTGGGATGCACTTTAGGACTGAGAGGTAGCTTTTTTAACGCTACCACAGGCTTGGCAATGTCCCTGGATTTAGCCTCTGGCTCTTGTGTGATCATTATTTTTCCTGATTATTTGCTGGCAATAGCAGCAGTTGGAAGTACTTTTGGGTAGCTGAAGTCTTGATCTAGACCGCTATCGAGTTTGGTGCCAAAGTAGTCATCGAGCCAATCTCTGCAGACTTTGGTGTGAGTCATGCGCAGTCTCTCTAGATAATCAGTCCAGTTGCGTTTTTTACTCATCAAAGTATCCAAGACCTTTTCGAATACTACTTCTTGTTCTTTCATGAAGTCATCGAGAGCTTCTTTTTTGCCTTGTTCGAAGCGCTTGAGGTGGCGGCTCTGCGGTACAACACCGATGAGACGATCCTTTTGGACATGCTTGAGGATAAACAACTCGTCTTCTGGAGTATCGACTTTGTTGGCAATTACATAGGTACGGTCAAATAAATGTGGCGCTACTGCTATGTAGTCGAGATAAACCTGGACTGATTTTTTTGTTGGTTCAACAACAAAGACGTTCATGTCATAGGCAAATGACAGTGATGTGGCGACATTGTCTGTGCCGGCTGTGGTATCAGCCACAACAAAGTCCTCTTCGCCATCGAGCAGGTGGTGGAAGAAAGATTGTAAACCAGTCAATTTGACGTGATAGCAAGCGCCACCGACATCGCCTTCTTTATAGGTGCCTACAGTCAGGAGTGAAATATTGCCACTCTTGAGAGCGTATTTGCTAATCAGAGGATCTTTGGGTGAGACAGAAATGAATTGTGAGCGAGTGGATGGCGGAGTGGTGCCGACCATGCAGTTATCACCCAGGTCAGTACGGCTGCCCTTAAGATAATTGATAATAGCTTCGCGCTCTTCGCCAATCTCGTATACATCACCGGCCCAGTCCGTGCGATGCAGTGCACCCTTGAGGTGGGCATTGACGTCGGCGTCGACAGCCAGTACAAATGGTTTTTTTGCCGCTAGATAACGGACAAAGCCTGCTGACGTAGTGGTTTTACCGGCACCACCTTTACCCAGGAAAGCTACTCTCACCTTACCTCCTTACTGCTTGCATTTGCAATTTTGTTTGTATCTTGATTTTGTCTGCGCATTCTGGCGCTGCTTGGTATGCGGCGTACTGCGCTGATATCGTTTTGACTGTCAGGACTGACACTCGATAGCACCTTAAACCATGGCAAAAGAGCAGCATCAGTAAAGTGATAACTGGCTCTTGGTGGCAGGACTAATAACTGGTCTGATGCCATTTCTTCGTAAAGCGATGGGCAGGCTCTGACAATTTCAATGCCTTCGTCATACAGACCTTTTACTACGGCCTGCGAGAGATATTCGCTCAATAGCACCACCGGTAGCTCCACTATATAGTCATAGTTTTTGAGCAGTGGTTTGACATAAGTCAAAAGCCTGGAGCGGTATTCTGGCGATTTGAGATGGGCCGCTAGATGGCTCAAGGCCTCATGGAGAGAGACAGGCGAGAGAGCTAGATTGCCTGGCTTAGTTTGACAATCTCGGATGTACTGACTGACTGTAAACTGAAACTGTTTGTCATCAAGAGCCCAGGTCAAATCAGCTGTATGCTTGAGAATATTCCAGATCCAGGCAGCGGTGACGCGGTGATTGCCGTCTGCCACCAGTCCCCATTCGTTGATTACAACTGGTGCAAAACCTCGTCCAGCGAGATTGATGATTTCGTCAAAGAGACGCTCGCGCACACAAAACTCTGTGGCTTTAATGGCGCCAAGCGGCATGAGCGATACTTGCACATAGTTGTCGGCAAAAACACCAGCGGCAAAACTGTGTAAGTTGAGAGACTCAGCCTGGGACATTTGCGAGGCGATTGATTCCAGCTCAAAGATAAAGGGCAAAAGATTATTGCTAGTCAACTCTGCTTTGTGGCTCTGGTAGAGTTGAGCTACCGCTGTGAGTGCTTTGCTGTGGTAGTGCGGCTGGTCAAGCTGACTTTGGTACCAGGCTTTTTTGATTTCAGAGAGGGCGATTTCGAGATCTTCTAGTTCGCCATAGCTATCGTAGAGCGCAAGAGATTTTGAGACGGCTAATTCTAGAGTTTTTATAGCCTGCTCTTGTAAGTTATCTTGAGCAATGTCTTTTGGGTTTTCTTGTGCTTGATACAAAAAGCTCAGTGTTGGTTTGGCGATATTACTCCAGCTCCACGCTTCATCAGACTTGATGGCCAGCGAATAGAGCGAATATTTGGCACTCGCGTCAAGCAGTCTGGCGCAAGCTTTTTTATCAAAAGAAAGCATGTAGCAAAATTGATCAAATAAGAGATTGCCTCTCATTACTTCATGGCAGCCAGCTCCACCCTGACCCGGGATTGTCTTGCCCGGAAAATATGAAGGTAATTCGTCAGTGTTCTGATTTAGAGCTGCTTTTAGTCTTATGTTAAAAAAGACTGTGCTGGTTTCAACTTGTGCTTCGATGCTAGCCTGGCCAAAATTAAGTGGCGCACTGGTTACCACTTTGATTTGTTTTTGTTCTTGATAGGCGCCAATGGATGGCAATGAGCAAGCCAGTCCACGTATCTTGTCGTGCACTGTAAAATCTATAAGAGTTGATTGCTTTGCTGCTTCCATTGACTTAAACAGCTATCGCTGTTTTCTCCTTTCTTTCAGGATAGGTCTCGACCAGACGGTCCAGCCAGGCTTGCATCTTGCTAGCATATTGAGCAGCTTTTTGTGGATAAAGGCTTGCTGCCTGGTCGTAGAGTGCGCTTAACAGGTCGTAGGTTGTTAGACCTGGCTTGTAGCTGTAGAGGTTAAAGAGACAAAAACTAGCGAGGATAATTTCTTCTGCTTCTTTGATTTGATTCTCTTCCAGCGCACTTAGAGCTTGTTGTATCAAGTCAGCTTTGATTGACTCAGTAAAAGCTGGTTTGACAAATTGACAGTCGTTATCGAGAAACTGTCCCTTAATAAGGTCCGCCAGATAGTCATTGACATAACAATCGATCATCAGATGCAGACGCGGCTGAGAGCCAAAGTTGCAGGCACTGTGGATAGTTTGTTTGGGATTTAATTTCCAGAGATAGCCCTGCTTAAAATGTACATTGACGTCAGGACTGACAATAAAAGCTTGATCGTTTGTAATCAAAGGCAGGTGCAATCTATATCTTGGTACTTCTTCAAGATAGACAAAGTCTCTGTGCTCGTGTAAAAAGGTACCGGGATCGAGTCTTAGTAGTCTGGCACCCATTACTTCCAAATTGCCGCTGGTCAAAAATTCTTTGATGGCAGGCAGTTTGTGGAGCAGTGGAGTAATCTGCGGACTACGGCAATCACGGTAGTCAAAATTTTGTTGTTCACCGGTGTGGTTGAGTAGTGTGGCTACTTTTAGTCCAGCTGAGGCATACTCTGGATAAGGCTCTTGCCAGATTGTCTCCAGCTCTTCTTTTAGCTCCACCACTTGATTGACCATAGTGGCGTAAATAGCAGCATCTAGTTTTTTGAGTTGAGCGATATTTTCTAACATCATTTGGCTCTTATATATGGATTGGTCAGGGGTTATGATATCTGAAAATGGTTTCCAGATTTTTATTATGAGAACTCATAAATGCGAATCGTTTTAAATCTGCAAACCGTTGTTTTGTCTCAGAGGTGGTATTTCGCGGACTTCAGTCGCTGCTTGGCAGCTCTTGCCGTTTTGCAAGTTATTGAGAATATGTCTCAATAACTCTACTGGTTAGTTTATATCCAGAACCAGAGAGTGGTACCTTTGTTTTCCAAACATTGAGGGCAGATGAGCCGGCTCTCATCAGGGCATTGCCGGTGGTGCGCTCTGGTATAAGTGCCATCATTGCCAGATCCGATGGTCTGTTTTGATTTATTTGTGTTGGATTTTGTATTTTGAACGAGATTGATAAGCTGAAATTAACTGAGAACAGCTCCTTGAGCCAGGATTTTGACCCTGCTCAAGCTATAGCCGGACTTACACTTTTGATGGCGCTGGCCTACCTATCCCATGGGATGGCTCAGCATTTTTGCTTGCTCAGTCAGCCGCTCAATAATTATCTCAAGACAGAGATGAGCTTTGATGCAGCTAAAGTGGCTTCTATTCAGGCTTTGTTGATGGTGCCCTGGGTGGCTAAGCCAGTTTTGGGCTTGCTTAGTGATTGTCTGCCTGGTCCTGGCAATGGCCGACTCAACTATTTGTTAGCGGCAAGTTTGCTTGCCGCTGCTGGATATGGCGGAGCTTGTTTTTGTATTAGTGTTACTCCAGTTTTTAGTGCACTTTTACTTATGGCCACTAGCGGCATGTCTTTGACGACAGTCGTAGTAATCGCATTAACAGCACAGGACAAAGCGCAGTCCCGCGCTTATCTGGGTTTGCAGAGTGTTTGTTATTACCTGGCTAATATCGTCGCTCTTTATCTGGGAGGTCTACTTGTCGCTCATAGTAGTCCTACCATTGCCTTAAGTCAGGCGCTGGTACTATCGGCGGTGATGCCTGGTCTGTTTGCCTTTTACCTATATGTCAGGTATTACAGGACAAAAGCAGCAATATCACCCGCCTCTATAAAGGCGCCAGCGCTGACAGAGTTTTTTAGTACTTTAAAGACACTGCTTGCCAAAAAAACCTTTGTCGGCACTATGCTCTTTATTTTGTTTTGGAATTTTTGCCCATCTATGGGTGTCAGTCTCTATTTTTTTGAGACCGATAAGCTCCATTTTAGCCAGCAATTTATCGGTACTCTTGGCGCAATCTCGTCATTTGGCTTTCTTTTGGGCTCTCTGATTTTTAGATTGACTATGACTGGTACCAGAGGTAGTGGCAATGTCTATCTTATGATTGCTATCGCCTGCCTCGTCAATGCTTCTTATTTGCTTTTGCGCAATGAGACCTGGGCGGTGATTATTGAGCTTATGCGCGGCGTTAGCGGCGCAATTTTTACTCTTAATATCTATAGTCTTGCAGCTCGAGTGACACCGGCACGTTTTGCCGCCGCTATGATGGCGTTCTTTTTGTGTTTATACAATCTTGCTGGCGAAGTAGGGATAGTCTGTGGTGGTTATATCTACAGCCACTGGTCAATGTGGGGGCTTTTGCCACTGGTGATGGTATCAATTGTGACCACTCTTTTAAGTGTCTTGTTTGTGCCCTGGATTTTTAGTGACGAGAGTGTGCAAAAAATTAATTAGAGCTTTGGGCGGTAGTCAACCGGTGCTCAGGACTGATTGTCTGGGCACTCTTATATTTAGTTGATGGCTTGTCAGTTGGCGCCAGCCAAACTGGTCTGTTTCTAAGATGTGACTTAGTGCCCGGTCTCGTCTAGAATCTATTTTAGGGGTAGTAAAAGAGTAGGCCTGGAGTAGGAAGAAGTGGAAGGACTCGGTCCGGCACAACCGGATGGTCTCAAGCAGGACAGGGCATTTAAGTCCAAGTCCAAAAAACGTAGCGTGGTCCTGATGGACCGCGATATAGCTTCGCTTCTGGAGCTTTATTTACACCGCACAATTTCATCCAGTCAACTAGCCCGGCTTTGTTTTCCCGATATCAGCTACGAGACAGCCCGCAAACGCTTGGAGACGCTTGCAGCAGGCCGGTTTTACTGGTGGTGCCAGCAGCGGCCGCATGGAAGGCCGGGGGCGCCCTGAACTGATTTATTTTTTGACTGCTGCCGGTGCTCGCGCCCTGGAGCATCACAAGGGTATCAGCTGGGAAACCATCCCCACTGGTCCACCCCATACTTATCATAAAGAGCATTTTTTGCGTCTTGTCGATCTCAGATTGGCTCTTGAGGACGCTGAGCATCAACAAATCATCTCCAATCTCGAATTTGTCACCGGGCGAGAATTTTGGAAAGAACTGGGCGGCGATTTGACTGAAGCAGAAGAACAAGCTGATGCCACTATCGGCTTTAAGTACATGCAGGGCGATATGCCGGCAGTACGCATTTTGCTCGAAATCGATACTGGTAATTTTCGCCAGACTCGGCACTGGGAGCCAAAAATAAGAGCATTTCTCAAGACCGGTCTGCCTATTTGGGTAATAACCGGCAGTGCACCGCGCATTTTTACTTTGCGTAAATGGACCCAGCCACTGCTGGATGAGGCCGCTGTGGGACCGGGCAAATGTGTTTTTGCTGTCTACAACGAAATCATCGAAAAGGGTGTTTTTGGCGCCCAGTGGCAACGCACAGACGGCACTTTTACCGACCTCAGACCCCGCTAGTACCTTGCTCTGTTTTGATTTCTCCATTTAGCAGTTCTTCGGCAAAATGACAGGCCGAAAAGTGCCCTGGGGTGATTTCTCTTAGCGCCGGCAAGTCTTTGCGGCAAATATCTCTGGCAATCGGGCAGCGCGTATGAAAAGCACAGCCAGAAGGTGGATTGGCTGGACTGGGCAGGTCGCCTGTAAGAATAATGCGATTGGAGCGGTCAAAGTCTGGGTCCGGCACTGGCGCTGCCGAAATAAGCGCTCGCGAATAAGGATGCAGTGGTTTTTGGTAGACCTCGTCGCAGGGACCTAGCTCCACGATGCGACCCAGATACATGACAGCAATGCGGTCACTGATATAGCGCACAACATCCAGATTGTGGGCGATAAACAAATAAGTGAGGCTGAATTCTTTTTTGAGATCCTGGAGCAAATTAAGTATCTGCGCCTGCACACTGACATCGAGTGCTGAGACTGGTTCATCGGCGACAATTAGTTTGGGTCTTAAAGCCAGCGCCCTGGCAATACCAATACGCTGTCTTTGTCCACCCGAAAATTCATGGGGATAGCGGTCCAGCATTTCTTTGCGCAGTCCCACGAGTTCAATCAGTTTTTCAGTTTCTTCTCTCAGCTTTTTGCCAGATGCTACACCGTGAACAACCAGAGGCTCTGCCAATATTTGTTCGATTGTCATGCGGGGATCAAGGCTGGCGTATGGATTTTGGAAGACAATTTGCATCTGCCGACGCAAAGGCTTCATCGCTCTTGCATCGAGACCCATTATCTCTTTGCCTTCAAAGCTTACTTCACCTGTGGTGGCATTCATCAGACGCAGCATCACTCGACCGAGGGTGGACTTGCCACAACCAGACTCGCCCACAAGCCCCAGGGTCTCGCCCTCGATGATGTCGAGGTTGACACTGGTCAATGCTTTGACCGCACCCACTTGCTTGTTAAAGAAGCCTTTGCGGATGGGGAAGTGTTTTGTGAGATTGCGAATCTGGACCAGTGAACTTGTCATTATCTCAAATTAGTCGGTAGTTTTGACACTTATAGAGTTTAGTCTATCCGCTAATTTTGACAGAAATTTGGAAGCTGCGTGTGCACTTTGTGAATTGGCAGGAGCCTTTTGGCAAACATGGCTGGCTAAGTTGATAGGGGTGCCACAGCACTCGTGCACTTTGTGTACGCCACGAGTATGGCTGCGAATCAAATCACCGGCAGTCATGGGTGTCCTCACCACAGTGCCGTTCTTATCGGTCCATTCTTCGGCAATGGCTTTTTGATCTCTGGCATGAGCATGCAATTTGCGTGCCAGTGTCTCGCTATTGTCGCCGTCAAAGCCTTCGTAGTGGCCCCAGAGGTTTTTGGTGATGCGATAAGGGCGTGGCTCTCTCAAAAATACGTACCAGAAGACCGTGTACAGTATGAGAAGCTCAAAGGCAATGATTGCAATGCCAAACACAAGGGCCTCCTGGCTTAAGCTAAGCCGTGAGTTGAGATACCTTTTAATCGATCTAAAAGATCTGGTAGGGCGCTAGATAATGCCGAGTTTTAGCTTTGGGGTAGGCAATACTCGGTGTTAGTTGGTGGATGCACCCTGTATGAAAACGATAAAGCTCTGGTGAGTAAGCTTTATTATGCGAATATTCTAACGAAAGATTGCAAAAAAGCTACAGCTTTTTAATAAAATCAACGATGTCAAGCGGTTAATTGTAGCGCTCGTGATCTAACAGTGCACGGCGCTTGCAGATTTTTGCCGGTGCTTTGCCAGGCAGTCAAGTGAAACATTGAGCCGGCGGCTATATAGCCAATAGACATGTACTTATTGAGGCAACTCTTTACTATGATTTAGCTGTCCTTTTTGTGGAGTAAAAAATGCAGGAAAGCAAAATTGCAGTGATTGGCGCTGGCACCATGGGAGCATCAATCGCTCTGGCATTAGTCAGTGGTGGCTATCCTGTCTTGCTCAAAGAGACTGACGACAAATTTTTAGCCAAAGGCTTTGAAGTAATCGATCGTCTGCTTGCTTCTAAAGTCAAAAAGGGCATGACTGAAGAAGCCGCTAGCTCCTTGCGTCAAATGATCAGCGGCACAACTGTATATGATGATTTTGCCGAAGTAGACTTTGTCATCGAAGCTGCTTCAGAAAATATCGATATCAAACGACAGATTTTTCAAGATCTTGATCAGTATTGTCATCTTGAAGCAATTCTTGCCACCAATACTTCCAGTCTATCTATTTCTCAAATTGCTGGATTTACAAGACGTGCTGACAAAGTAGTGGGCATGCACTTTTTTAACCCTGCTCACATCATGAAACTAGTAGAAGTAATACCAGGCCTGGAGACTTCGCACGATACTGTTTTGTCTGCTCTGGAGCTTGCTACCAGTTTGGGCAAGCTCGCTATTAGAGTGGAAGAATGTGCTTCGTTTTTGGTCAATAGACTGCTTGGACGCTATATGAATGAAGCGCTCTTTTGTCTCGAAGAAGGTCTGGCTACGGTGGAAGAAATCGACCAGGCCGCTGTGGATTTTGTGGTGCCCATAGGACCACTGGCTTTGCGCGATATGAACGGTGCTGATATCGGTCTGGCTGTCGCTACTTTTAACTACAACGAATACGGACCGCGCTTTGCTGTACCGGCTTTGCTTGGCGAACTGGTCAAAGAAAATAGCCTGGGCCAAAAAACCGGTGCGGGATTTTATAGCTATGACAAAGAAACAAGAAAGCGTCAGGGTGTCAATCCAAACCTGGCCGCTATGCTCGAGCGGGCGCGCCAGACTGACAGCATGGGAGCTAGCAAGGGCGAAAAATTTAGCGCAGAAAGGCTCTTTTTGCCAATGATAAACGAAGCGTTTTTAGCTATGCAAGAACGCATCTGTCAGCCTGAAGATCTCGACAGAGCCCTGATGGCTGGACTGGGTATGCGCAAAGGACCTCTCACTATAGCCAGTGAAATGGGACTTGCTCAATGTTTAGCAGAAATTGAAAGACTGAGTCAGGTTTGCGGCGAGAGATTTAGACCAGCTCCCTTACTCAAACGATTTGTTTGGGCAGGACGTGCATCGGTGGTCTAAATTTGATGCTGCTCTTCTAGTTCACCGCCCACATTAAAGTGGTCGTTTACCCACATGGCGATGACGGAGCAAATGGCAGTGATTGACAGGCCTATTGCGTATTCCATAATTCCTCAACATTCCTCTGGTATGTCACTTGAGGCGCCCGTTTTGAGCTTAAGTTCCTCAATGACTCCTTATATACAGTAAATATCGTTTATCGCATCTTTGTTGTCTTTATAGCACTATCATCTATCAGCTCTGGCAAAGACGAGGTTAAGGAAATACTAGGACTTTCTTAAGGACTGGGCTTTTGCGGACCTATTGACAAGAGTTAATCTAAACTGTTTTGCTGACTGGCACTGCATTTGCTTGATTAAGGGGGAACACCCCTCTTTGCTTGTCGTCAATCCTTTCGTCAAGCTAATTTGAGCGGTACAGTATTGGCTTAGCATCCATACTTGAGCGCTAGTGCAGGACTCTTATGTCAAATCATCGCAAAGCAAAATTTACTGCAAATAAAATAATTGCACTGAGCTTAGGTCTAGTGCTCTCCAGTCCTTATTGTCTGGCTGCTAGTGGCAATACTGTCAATGGCCTGACGCCAGCTAACATGAGCCGCCTGGCTGACTTCGAAGAAGAAATCTACGGCGCTGCTCGTAAAAATCTCTCTAACGATGCCAGACTCGACGAGTTAGAGCTAAAACTATTGGGCTCGACCAAAAGCGGTAGCGACACTGTACGCCTCGAGCAAATTGCCAGTCTTATGCCCTCTACCAGGGCTGGCAGCACAGCACTTGTGCCTCGCGCTCCGTCCTTAGATAGTCTGCCTGTGCAGGCGGCACCGTTTAGAGACAATCCTCAGCAAGAATTACAAGACAAAAATAGCGAAGCCCTGGCAAACGCCCTCTCTCTTTATAGCAGCGGTCATACAGCAGAGGCACAAAAGGGACTGTCTGACATACTTAACGGCGATCCAAATAACTTTGATGCCCTCTACAATCTAGGCGTCATCTCTGAGAGTGCTGGTAATTTTGACCAGGCGCTCTACTATTACAAACGCGCTCAGGCAGTCAATGGCAAAGACAGTGAAGTAAATAAAGCGGTGCTTGCCCTGAGCCGCAAAGCAGCCGATACTCAAAAAACTTTGAGCGACAAAGCGCAGCAACAAAAACAAGCCAGGCTCAAACAGATGGTGCAAGAAGCCTCCGCTATGTACCAGGCTAAAAACTTTGATGGCGCCATCAGTCGCCTTACTGCTGTCGCTTATGAGGCTCCACGCGACGCCGATGTGCAGTTTGCTCTGGCTCAAGCTTGTCGGGGTAAAGGCGATATCAATGGAGCCAGACATTTTATGGCTCAAGCATTAGCTCTAAATCCTCAAAACCAGTCCTATGCAAATGCCATGCGAGAGCTGCAAAACGCCCCTGCTGTTGCCTCCGGCGCTCCTGCCGTGGCACCATCTTACCGCGGCAACCAGATTGCTAGTAGTAGCAACGCTGCCACTGCTGGCGGACAAATCACACCATTTGCTGGCTCTAAGGCCGACGAATACGCCGCCAGTGGTGGTCAATCTGGTTATGCCTCCACCAGTAGCTATCTTGGAGCTGGTAGTACCAGACTCAAAAGAGCTGTCACCTACGGTGTAGCTGGAGCTGCCGGGGCTGCTCTATTTAGTGCTTTTGCGCCAAGCTATAATGGTCGCAGCCGCTCATACAACATGGGTAGTGCTGCTCTCAAGGGTGGTTTACTGGGCTCCTTTCTTGGTTTAACCTTTGGTCGATAGCTCTCAGTTGCCATCTGGAACATTCAAACCCGCTCACCGTCAAAATCCCATGTGGTCCTAAGTCAAGTCAAATGTTTAAGTGTTGGAGATCTCAAATGTATCGCCCCGACAAAAAAAATATAGCTCTTTGCGCTCTAGTGGCAAGTGCTTTTTATTTGAGCACAGCCAGTGCTAGTGCTGCTGAGCCTGTCCTCAAAGGTAGTGTCAAACTCAACGGTGCTGGTCAGAGACTGGCCCGTCCTCAGAGTGGCGCTGCCACCACTGACGATACTATCCCTGTGGCTCCTTCCAGGCTCAGTGGCCGGGCTAATTCTTCTGGCGGTTTAGTCGACCCCAATTTATTTGCCGCTGTACCAGTCAGAGACAGCGCTCCATTACAAGGTAATACTTTTGCCAATCAAGCTGCTAACAGTAAATTTGATATTGGCGCTGAGCGCGGTAGTCGCACCCTGACTCTTGCCTGGGAAGCCTGGCACAAACAACTCAGTGCCGAAATCTACGCCCGCTGGCAGGAACTTGCCATGATTCGTGGTCAAGCCACGATGAAAGTAACAGTGACAAACGACCGCCATATTTATGCTGAGATTACCCAACCATCAGGCAAGCCGGCCTTTGATAGGATTCTATTTAAGGTAATTGATTCGCTGCAAGGCAATCCTGGATTGACCTTCCCCACAGGCTCGCAAAGACCATCTGTTAGTTTTGAAGCTGATTATATCGCCGACACCAATGTCAAAGGCGGCTATAGCTGGACTCACAACGACTACGAAAACGTCAAACAAAATTATTGAGCCAGTAATTTATTGAGCCAGTATTTCCATTAGCTGTTTGGCTCGTGCTTCTCTAGTGGACAGCTTGCCTTTGAGCTCATCGAGACGCGCTTGCGCTGCTTGCGACCAGTCGCCTGGTAGTCTCACTGCGCTGCCTGTTATGGCGGCAAAGGGCACTATATAAGCGGCGTCACTCAGCGACAGCACAAATAACGGTGGCTGTTGCATAAAGAGCGATTTGATTTGATTATTGATGTCGTGGATAAATTCAGTGATAGTTTGGTCCAGATTGTTTTTGACAAACTCAGCACTGCCAGTGATTGTCTCTTTTTGCTCACCATCGCCAAAGTGCCAGATAAATTCGCTATCTGTTTGGCTGTCAGTCAAGATCATTGCATTAAGCGAGATAATTGAGAGTGCTCCAGTATCTTGACTCAGTCCAGTGGCCTTGACCCAGGCACAGAGTAGTATCGCCAGGATAAACTCGCCTTTGCTTTTAAAGCGTTGTGTTTGTTTGCGCCAACCCGAGTCTATCCAGCTGATTATCTCGGTGCTTTCTTTGAGGTTGAGTGTGTTGGTCAGGGACTTTAGCACCAGCTCGTCGTTGCGCGAATCCAGCTCAATTAGTTTTTCCTGGCTCAAGTGATGACCTTTGCGGTATTGCAAAAAAGCTTGCTCATCAATCTTATTGCCCAGATCCTTTGCCATCAAATACGGTGCTTCAAAGCTGTATAGCTCGCGGCTTACTGTGGTGGCCTGTCTGGCTAGTTGGATTAAGTCATCACTTGTTTGTTGGTTAAAGTCTGGCACAGGCAGGCGCTTGAGATCACCGACCTGATAATTTATGGTTGGATTGAGATCCTGAGCAAATGCCATAGCTAAGCCGCTGTTTAAATAAGCCAAAAGCAAATCTTCGTCTATTGTCTTACTAAAGATAGCCGAGCCGCCCACATCAAAGATACAGCCTGGAGGCATCTTGCGCACAGCCAGGGCACGTGAATTGACAAATGAAAAAGTGAGTCCGGCTTTGAAGTAAAAGTCTTCGTTTTTGACCACCCACTGGGTCTTACCTTTGAGATAGGGGTAAGACTGATTTACAGCTTCTTTGACGGCGGCACCGTTGTCCTGCCAGTAGATTACATTTTCGAGGGGATGATACCAGCGTCTTGTGCCTTTTCCTTTGATATATGGCAGCCAGTCTTTTTTATCTTCTTCGGCGATTTCCCAGATAAAACGTACAAATCTCTCATTGTCTGATGTTGCCAGGCCTTGCTTGATATCAGCCAGGTTAGCCAGTCTGGGCAAAGAATTATAGAGCAGTGCAGCTGTCGGTGGTCGTTTAAAATTAAAAGTAAGACCGTTGTCGATTGTAAAATCAAGTTGCCTGCGCAGCACAAATGGTCCAGCTTTTTGACCAAAGCAAATTTTTTGTGCCCATTCTTTTTTGTCTTCACGACTGGTCCAGTCCATATAGTGGACTTCGCTTGTAATGTCCGGCTCAGACCGATTGACGGTAGTGACAACGATGGCGCTACTAGCTTTTTCGCCGCTCAATAGCGGAAAAACACCAGCGCCCATCTCGATAATATTATTGATTGTGGTTTTACTCAGGAGACTCTCTCTAATTGCTCTGGCACTGGGTAGAGATAGTATTGAGCTTTGCGTGATAAAGCCGATTTTGCCACCAGGTTTGCACCAGGTCAGTGCCCGTGATAAAAAACAATGTCCCAGCTCGTTTTGACAGCCATTGTAGAGTTTTTTGAGTTGTTCTTTGAGTTTGCGATCGAGTAATTTGCGCCCCAGATATGGTGGATTGGTAACGACACAGTCGTACTTGTTTTGCAGGATATGATCTGGCGGTAAATTGTCTGTCAATGAGCCTAACAGCGCTGTTGGATTATCGCTGGGCAGACACTGGATATGGTTGTTTTTAAAGCCTTCGCTGTCTATGCTCTGACCCAGAGCCTGGGCGATAAGATAGACCAAAGTAACTGCTCTATTATCGAGATCGGCGCCGTAGAGATTATTAGCAAGAGTCGCTTCAAATGATTCTTTGAGAGTCAGACCCAAGCCCTGGTAAAACTGACAAAAAATATCGAGAGCACCAAAAATAAAATTACCAGTGCCCACACAAGGGTCCAGTAAAGTCACACTTTTGAGCTCGTCTAGTGAGCGGTGGTGAGTAAGAGCTGGTCCACGGGCTAGTGCTAGAGAGAGTATCAGCTTAACTACCCAATCAGGAGTCAAGACCTGGGTAAAAGCAATCAGCTCATTTTGCTCTGTTTGTTTTGCACCCTGGACGATAGATTTGTTTGTCAGTTTGCGTCGGGCTTGACTCAGCCCCTGATAGACTGTGCCTACAAAAGCAGCCCTTGTGCCAAAGTTCATGCGCGGACTGCTTTCGGTTTTGGCTATGAGAGTGGTGGCACTCTCAAGAGCGGCCCTGGCTGCACTCGTTTGCATCAATCTGAGTCCGGCATTGAGCCAATCATACTCAGGTGGTGGGTTTTGTTTGAGTCCGGCCAGTAAGTGACCGGCCTGCATAGTCACCACATCTGGTGTGATATCCTGCATTAATTGGTCTGCGCTAAATGATATATAGGTGGCACAGGTCAGTAAGAGCAGTGCTTCTAAGTCACTTGTATCGCTCAGGTCCTGATGCTCTTTGAGCCACAGCAGTATGTCTTTACTGAGTTTTCTGACCATTTTACGCTCGGTGGCAAGTGTAAGGTCATGACTTAGTAATTCTGCCTGCAAATTTCTACACCGTCTCGTGCAAGTCGCGGTACAAAAGCACTGGAGTTTCGGCTGTCAGAGCGCTTGTTTTAGCTGTTTCTGCCGCCGATAGTAGTAGTCCTAGTTCCAGGAAGTCTTCTGGTACACAGGCAGCACCAAAGGATAGAGACAGAGTATTTTTGTCTACACCGGTAGCAAGTGGTGTTTTTGTCAAAGTGTTGACGATACGGTTGGCAAATACTCTGGCGCCTTCTCCCTTTGTATCGGGACAAAGCAAGGCATAGTCAAAAGATTCGTAGTGAGCCAAAAGGTCATTGTGACGCTTGGCTTGTGATATACGCAATACAGCTTCGCGCAGTGCCACAATTGGCATGGGCTCTCTGATTGAGCCATTGATGCCGCTTTTAACACGCATCTCAAAAATAATCACAGACAGAGGTGAGCCAGAGCGGTGCCCTCTAAAGTATTCTTGCTCCAAAAAATACAAAAAGGCAGGATAGTTAAACATGCCAGTGTCGCCCCGTCTGAGCGACATTATTACTTGTTGTACCACTGAGCTATCGACGGTCTTAGGCTCCAGTGCTGGCAGATTGCCGACACGCTTTTGTGGTGTGTTAAAGCCAGCCAGCCCGCATGTGATCATGTTGCACATGATAGGCACCCACTGACTGCGCAGGTAACCTAATTTTTCTACGATCTTTTGAGTGCTCGATTTGCCATCGATAGCGTCATAAAAGCGGCGCTGCAAGACAAACTCTACTGGGATTGCGGGCTTGAGCAGAGCCTTAAGGTCCTCGTCCGAGATACTTGGTATGAGTTTGACCAGAGTCGCCTCTGGTCTAAAGCCAGAGTGCTTGAGAAAGTTATGCTTGTCGAGCAGCTGCGCACCTTGCATTATCAGCGAATCCAGGTTGTCGTTGATGGTGCGCAGTTTGGTCAATACTTTGGGCTGGAAGAAAAATCTGCCTTCTTTCCAGGTGACAAGTTCATAGATACATTCTGGTCCGCGGTTATCGGGAGATGTAGCGTGAAAGGGCTGTCCTTCAATAAAAAATACTTCGGCAGCGCCGCGCTCGCCTGCTATCTCCAGTCGTCCTGTCATTTTAGCCAGGCTGATTGACTGAAACAGTGCTGTTATCTGGACAAAGGCCAGGTCGCCATTGAGCACAGTGGCCGTGCGATTGAGCGAGCTTTCTTGACCGACTACAGCAGGGATTGGGATGGTGGAGCGTTGTTTGTCACCAGGCATATGAAAGAGCGCTTTGTCTTCGGCTTGCTCTTCTGTGCTCTTGATGGCGGCACTATTGCCGGTGCCTTCGCGCTCATTGAGTGAGACTTCGATGCGGTTAAATACCAGGAGGCTGTCGCAACTGGCAAAATCCCAGAGATTTTGAGTTTGACCCTGGACAGCTACCGACATAGCCCATTTGGGATCGCCGCCCTGTGGGTCGGCATGGGCAATGAGTTTGTATTCTGAGCCCTTTTTAGAGGAGGGCCAGATTACTTCCACTTGCTTGTCTTGATTTTCCAGAGCCCAGGTAAGGATCTGGTGAATAGCCGTAGCAGTAGGATTCCCCGGGAGGATTTGAATGGATTTGGCAGAGTAATGTTTCTCTTTCTGCATCAAATACTCAAAAATGAGCGCCCGGCCAGAGCGGCCGGGCGACAGTCACTACACTTTTGCTTTAGCCATATCATAGGTGATTGAGTGTTTGGCCATGCGGTCAAACGCCTCAGCCATGCGCGCTTTATCAAGGCAAAGCGACATGCGGATAAAGCCCTCACCATGAGGACCATACGCTGTGCCTGGAGGCACTACGATACCGGCTTTATCAAGCATCAAAGTGGCAAAGTCAGCTGAAGTCATACCTGGAGGAACAGGCAACCACATGTAGAAGGTTGCTTTGATTGGTTTGACTGGCCAACCCAGTTGAGTGAGACGCTCGACAGCGAGGTCGCGGCGCTCAATATAGAGCTTGTTGCAATAGTCGATATGATCGGTTGGTCCAGTGAGACCGGCAATTGCGGCTAACTGAATTGGCTTGAAAATATCGGTATCGATATTGGATTTGATTTTGGCGATAGCTTTGATTGCTTCGGCATTACCTACGGCAAAACCAATTCTCCAGCCAGTCATGTTGTAAGTCTTGGAGAGACTGTGCAACTCGATGCAGATATCCTTGGCTCCCTTAACTTGCATGATTGATGGTGCTTTGTAGCCATCAAAAGTCATTTCGCTATAAGCGAGGTCATGGCAGAGCAAGATGTTGTGCTTTTTGGCAAAGGCTACAGCCTTTTCAAAAAATGCTAAATCTGCAATGCCTGCTGTGGGGTTGTTTGGATAGTTAAACATCAAAAGCTTGGCTTTTTTGAGCACCGCTTCTGGTATCGCTTCCAGGTCGGGGATAAAGTTGTTTTCGGGGGTCAAAGGCATGTAATAGGGCTCGCCGCCAGCCAAAATGGTTGATGTGCGATAAACAGGATAGGCCGGATCGGGGATGAGGTTGATGTCACCCTTGTCGATAAAGGCCATGATTGTGTTGTGCAGACCTTCTTTTGAGCCGATCAAGCTGGTGATTTCGTTGACTGGATCTAGATCAAAGCCAAAACGCTTTTTGCACCAGGTGGCGATCGCTTCTTTAAATTCTTTGGTGCCGCCAAAGGGAGGGTAGTGATGGTTGGCTGGATTTTCCAGGGCATCATGCATGGCTTCGACTATATGACGGGGGGTAGGCTGGTCGGGATCGCCTATGCCCAGATTGATGACATCTACTCCCGCAGCAATTGCCGCTTGCCGTTTTTTATCTATTTCGGCAAATACATAGGGGGGAATAGATTTGAGTCTTTGTGAAACTTCCATGTGTCTGACCTTTGTTCGGAGAGCATTTGACAATACTATAGCTTCACATGAAGCAGCGCTACTGGGTCAAAGTAGTAAGCAGAGTTAACGATCTTCTTAATATGCCTTATTTTGTCAGGTCTTTTGAGCCTGGCAGGGCTTGCCACTACAATCCGGTTGCAAAGTGGGCGGGCGGCTGATTTGAAGATTGCAATCAAAGTCCGGGCGCGTCCCGGAGTGCCTATAATCTAATTTTGAGTTGACCTGGAGAGCCAGGCAGGGCGCACTGGTATCCGCATGAATCTTCAAATTACAGCCAAAAAATCAAGCTTTAGCCTGGCCGGCTTTAGTTTTGTCGTAATCGTGGCGGCAGCGGTGATTTTTGCCAGGCTGGGCAGTTTTCCCCTATTTAACCCAGACGAGGCTCTCTACGCCGAGCCTGCCCGCGAAATGCTGGAAATTGGGGACTATGTCACAACTTACCTCAATTACGTCATACGCTTCACCAAGCCGCCTCTGGTTATCTGGGCTATGGCCTTTTTTATCCAAGTTTTTGGCGTTAGCGAGTTTGCCGTGCGCTTCTTTGGTGCTAGCTGCGGCGTAGCTCTAGTCGGTGCTACCTATGCAGCGGCCAGTCGCTACTTTGGCACAACAGCAGCCATCATCGCCGGGCTCAGCCTGGTCACCGCTCCACTGTTTGTGGGCACAGCCCGCGAGGCTATCACCGATATGCCCCTGGCGCTTTTTATGGCATGTGCTCAACTAGCGTTTTTTAGAGGTTTTGAGTCTAGCTCTCCGCGCTTTAGCTATCTGGGCTGGGTCATGGTGGGACTGGCTGTGATGACCAAGGGACCCGTGGGGCTCATTTTGCCCATGGCCATTTTGTTTGGCTATCATCTTTTGCGCGGCGATCTAAAAGAAGCATTTAGGCGTTACAAAGTCATCTGGGGGCTGCTTATTGTCGCCCTCATTGCTGTGCCCTGGTTTGCCGTTGAGATCTATGTCACCAAAGGTGCTTACTATCAGGAGTTTATTGTCAGAGAAAACTTCCAGCGCTTTACAGCCAATGTGGATGCTCACAAACAACCAGTCTGGTATCACCTGGCAGCCATGTTTGTCGGCTTTATGCCCTTTGCTATCTATCTGCCTCAAGCTTTGTGGCGGTTTTTGATCAAGTGTCGCAACATGGTGATTATGACTTTGAGCGCTGGCAAAGATACAAAGACCCGCTACGAGTTTGTCACGACCTATCTAAGACAGATGAGTATCCCGCAGTCTCTGCTCTTTTATTGCGCCATCTGGTCGATTGGCACTCTGGTGTTTTTCTCCATGTCAGTGTCCAAGCTCTTGCCCTACACTTTGCCTGCTTTTCCTGCTCTCAGCTTGATTATCTGTGCGGCCATCGATAACTCCATTAAGACCAAACACTTTCGCAATCTGGCCTTCCCACTACTGCTCCTGGTGCTCGTCTACGGCGGCTGTGGCTTTGCTGCTCCGCTTATCACCGGACGCTTGCGTGACGCTCCACCAGAGCTAGTCAGTCAGGCCGTGGACTTTGTCAAATTTAGCGCTGGCTCTACTTTTGTCGCTATCATTTTACTCAGACTCTACAAAATGAAAGCAGCGATGATTTTCTTTGCAGCAGCATCCTGTCTCGGTCTTACCTACTATGCCATGCGCATCATCCCGATTGTGAGCAATAAATGGGAAGGACCACTGACAGGCCTATCGCGCTATGCCGGCGAGAGTAAATTGCCAATCATTGTCTATGAGATGCGTAAGCCCGGTGTGCCATTTTATGCCAGAAGAAAAGTCGAGAACATCAATGGTCAGGATGTCTTAAGAGCGCGCCTTAGCGGTCTAAAAGAAGCTTATGTCTTGACCAAAGCCAAACAGGTAAGCTCGGTGACTGCCCTTGCCGGGACCAAGCTGCAATGTCAGGACGGCGACTTTGCCCTTTTGTATTACGGTCCTTTAGTCGATAGTAAGCATTAGTTAGACCACTTGACCGGCCGCAAAACCAGACGCCCAGGCCCACTGGAAGTTATAGCCGCCAAGCCAGCCTGTGACGTCCACCACTTCGCCAATAAAATACAATCCGGGTACTTTTTTGGCTTCCATCGTAGTGGATGATAGGGCTGCTGTATCGACACCGCCCCTGGTGACTTCGGCCTTTTTGTAGCCCACTGTGCGCTCTGGTGCTATTTGCCAGTTATTTAAATTGGTCGCTAGTTTTTCCATACGCTTGCCATCGAGAGCCGCTAGCTGTCCGCTTGTACCGAGGTGTCTGGTAAAGTACTCAGCAAAACGCTTGGGTAAAAACTCTCCCAGTACATTTTTGACTTCTTGTTTGCCGCGACTTTGTTTTTGCTCCAAAAGCAGCGCCATGGCGTCATCATCTGGCAAGAGATTGATACTCAGCGGTGTGTTTTTTTGCCAGTAGAGAGAGGCTTGCAGACTGGCTGGACCGCTCAGTCCTTTGTGGGTAAATAAGATGTTTTCTCTAAATTGCACTTTTTTACAGTTGATAGCTACATCTATGGAGATGCCCGCTAGCTCTGTAAAGCCCTGCAAATCACTGGCGCGCCAGTCAAAGCCATCAAGGGCGGGCGCTAACTCTGTGATTTTGATGTCAAACTGTCTGGCTATATCGTAGCCAAAACCAGTTGCTCCAATCTGCGGTATAGACAGAGCACCAGTGGCTATGACCAGACTCTCACTGGTAAAGTCGCCTTTTTCGGTGATGATTTGCCAGGTCTCGCTCTTTTGTATTGCTTTGACTTTGACACCTAGCTCAAAGTGGCAGCCAGCCTGGTCGCATTCGTCCACCAGCATATCTACTATTTGTCTGGCACTATCATTGCAAAAGAGCTGCCCCAGCTTTTTTTCGTGGTACTTGATGCGGTGCCCCTCTACCAGTTTGATAAAGTCTTGAGGGGTATATCTTGAGAGGGCTGACTTGGCAAAATGTGGGTTATTACTGACATAACACTCAGGTCGTGCACCAACATTGGTAAAGTTGCAACGACCACCTCCTGATATCAGTATTTTTTTACCAATCTCATCATTGTGATCGAGCAAAAGCACAGTGCGTCCGCGCTTACCAGCCTCGGCTGCGCACATCATGCCTGCTCCACCAGCACCAATTACAATGACATCGTAGTCTTTTTGATCGTAACGTTTTTGCTGGCGAGTCAATTTATACCCTTTATAAAATATATGATCTTAGCTCAGCATTTTAGCAACTGGCGCGGTACTTAAAATGACAGACTCAGCAAATATTGATCTTAAGGGACAAAAAATCGTCAAAGCACAAAGCAGTCTAAATGCTTTTGCTATTTATTTTGCCAGTGGCAAAGCATTGCTTATCAGTGCTGTGGACGATGAGCTAGGTCCTGATGTGGACTTTGAGGTCAAGGGCGCTGATAGCGTACCCGAGCAAAACGAAGCAGTCTGCTCCGTGGACTGGAGCTGGATCTATGGCAAAGAAGTGCAGTCGGTAAGCCGCGGACGCGGCGGCTATGGTCCCAGTATCCGCATGGATCTGGGCAATAATCTGGTAATAACCACAAGCGTTGGTATCTGGGACGGCAAAGCTTTCCTCTCATTTATGCCTTTTAAGCCACAGTAGTGGATTTTTATGGCAGCAAATAAGTCATATTGCTTTTGATCAAATAGTTTTTGAATAGATGGGCTAAGTCTTTGCCATCTCTATGATCTATCTGCACAAATGGCTTGATGCGCTTAATAGTGGCTGTATTGCAGGTCTCGTGCACGGCATTGCCATTGTCGTCAAAAGCTTTGATTGATGAGGTTAGCTGGATTTGACCGTCGCCGTCTGGCTTGTAGCTGGTTATAGATTCTTGCTGGAAGCTTTTGATAATCGTCTCTGTCGATGGCGAGACTCTCACTACAGTCATGAGGGTGCGAAATCTCACTTCGTTGGCGTTTGCTACCTGAAAGGTCTTGGAAGTGACTTTGTGGTACTCGATATAGTCGCTCAGTCTGGTCTCTGAAGTGTAGGGCACACCATTGAAGTGCCATACATTGCCATTGCGGTCTAATTGACTGCCATAAAAAAACTCTTGCTTAGCCCGGTAAGTGCGCGGTGTATCGCTTACTCGACCGGTTTTGTAGTCGCGTTGATAAACCGCTGTTTCCTGCCTGACTAGCCATGTGCCAGCCAGCCAGTGCGGTATCATCTGCCATTTGTTATTGACGCCGCTGTCGCCGGGACCCGTGTATTCGGCTCCACTTCTAAGCTCAGGCGCTACCGCTGGCAGGCTCTCGACATGCTCGATTTGCCCCTGGATAGTGTAGGCGTAACAATTTGACTGGCAAAAAGCCAGTAAAAAGGCAAGTGACAAGAGCAAACGGACGGATTTTGCAGCGGCAAAGAGCATCAACTAGCTTCTTTCTTTTCTTTTGCCTCAAGGGCTTTGGCTTTGAGGCGTTTTTTTAGCTGGCTGATACTAAAAGGGTACGGACACCAGCCAGCCCCGTTGACCGGGCAGGTGGCCAAAATTGCCTTATCTTGAATTGCTTTATCAGTTTTTGCTTTGCTCCGCGACTTTGTGGCAGTCTTCGTTGCAGTCTTGGTGCTTGTTTTGCTGCTCGTTTTGCTGCTAGTAGACTTAGTTTTATTTGTCATTTAGCGCCATCCTAAGCTGGATATCTACTTCTGGTATACCACTTTATGGCTATTTGGCAACCCGTTTGACCTTCCTTGCACCATGCCTTACCCTGTTGCATGACTTACCGGAGTAGCAAAAATGGATGCAAGCGCTCTAACCGATGAGCAAATCAGCCACGCCGATAAACGTGTGGAGCTGTCGCAAGAGGTGCAAGACGCCCTCGAGTCGAGCCCTTTATACAACCATGACTTAGCGCCAGTACGGGTCAAAGACCGCAACTGGAGCACGTACAACTATGTTGCTCTGTGGTTTTCGATGTCGGCTTGCATCCCTACTTATATGATGTCCTCCGGTCTGCTTGCTGCCGGGATGAATGCAGGTCAGGCTATCTTTACGATACTGCTGGGCAATGCCATTGTGCTTGTGCCGATTTTGCTCAACAGCCACCCTGGTACCAAATACGGTATCCCTTTTCCTGTTTTTGCCCGGGCCGCTTACGGTACATATGGCTCTAATCTACCGGCTTTGATGCGGGCCATAGTGGCTTGCGGCTGGTTTGGTATCCAGGCATGGATTGGTGGTCAGGCACTGAGTACAATGTTTGCCAGTCTCATCCCCGGATTTAAGACCATGCTCGGTGGTCCATACGGCGGCTATGACGGCGTGCAGTGGCTCTCTTTTGCTATCTTTTGGGGCATCAATATATTAGTCGTATACAAAGGCATGGACCTGCTCAAAAAAATCGAAGGCTTTGCCGCCCCCTTTGTCCTGGTCATGACTCTCTGTCTGGTCTTTTGGGCGGTGTCTGAGGCTCATGGACTGGGCGACCTGCTCCATCAAAAAGCCAAACTCGACAGCCCCAGCGAGTTTATCAAAGTATTTATCCCATCTCTTACAGCCATGATTGGCTTTTGGGCCACACTGTCGCTCAATATGCCCGACTTTACCCGCTTTGGTCGCTCGCAAAAGGAGCAGACAATCGGTCAAGTCATTGCCCTGCCTACAGCCATGGCATTTTTTGCCGCCATGGGCGTGATTATTACATCGAGCGCTATGGTCATTTATCCTGATGCCAAACTCGATGAGCTATGGGACCCGGTTAAG
>JADKDV010000014.1 GCA_016718315.1 Candidatus Obscuribacter sp.
TCTGGTACTGTCACCAGTGGCGTACAACACCCGACCACGCGGATACGACTACTGTGCCCTGATGGGCGATAGACTCCGTGCGCTCGCGGGGCACGATATCTTGTTGGCGGCGCATCGCCGGTTAACAAACGTCGTATTGGTTGGCGCCCAAAAACCTCATATCAACTGAGCACACAGCCTACCATCAAATGACCAATCACCAGGGACAAGCTCGCTAGCAAGCAGCTCCATCTCACTCCACCGCGTCTGATGCGCCATGAAGTCGGAAGTCGCTAAGGCGCGCAAAGATAAACGATGCCAGCGATAAATCCGTAACGACGTTCAATGCGCGCGGTCCACCATCTGCTGTGCCGCATTAAAGCCACTGATGGCACTAGCCACCAACAATGCACGGCCACACTGGACTTAAACTGATCCAGTCAATGTCCTACGGCGAGCGCGACTTAATCCCGGTCATACAATTAGGTCCCGCTTGCCGGGCCTTGTGGCAGCAAGCTCAGCAGTAAGACCAACCTTTCAAGTCAACAGCAAAACTGAGCAGTTCTGCTCCTTGGTTGACTGAGCATAAAGACACTTATGCCAGTGCCAACATCCAACCCCTGGCTGGGGCGTCTTTAGCCTTCATTTGTGACCCGCTTCGCTTGCCTGGCATTATCACTCTACCAAGCATCAATTTTATCACTTTGAGAAGGACATGTTAGAGTCATCGTTATCGTCCTCCCCGGAGGACATTCTATTGGAAACAACACAGGCCTTTTGCCATCTGCAAATCAATCCTGATGGAGGTTTACTCAGTGTAAACAGGTCACACTGGTAATAGCGCTCTAAAGGGAGTAAAACCATGAAATCATTTGCCACAGACGACTCACCATACTCCAACAAGTGGTCGGCCTTTAATTAAACGTCACTGGGCCAGCCCACATGAGCTTAAAATCCTCACAGTACTGGAGCCCCTGCCTACTTCTGCTTCGACTTTGATGACTCCAGCGCCTTTGCCGAGACATTGCAAGAGATAGACAAGCACAGACACGAAGCAGCCGAACATTTTGTCAGGAAGTACGCCATCGCATCGAAGCCGAAATCCCCAATGCCTTAGCTCACTATGAAATTAGAGAGGGACTGCCTCGCACTGAAATAATCAACAGTGCTGTGGACTGGATGGCTGATGCCATCATGCTCGGTGCCCACGGCAAAGATGTCTGCCCTCACAACTTGCTCGGCAGTGTCTCGCGTGCCATTGTCAATCACGCTCCTTGCTCTGTGGAGATAATTCGTCCACGCGAATCGCACAAGTGGCACCCCACGGACAAACACACAGCCGCTAGCACAACATAGTGACTAGTACAGCCTAGCGACTAGTACAGCCTAGTCACTTTGAGTTTTTGCCGCGGCGACTTTGAATTTCTTTTTGAATCGCTTTCTCGTCTTCAGTAATGAAGTCATAGTCACTGAGGCCTGAATTAATTTGTTGCTCGTATTTTTTTGCTTCGGCGTTTTTTGACTGCTGCTGCAAACATCGAATAAGCCCCTGCAACACAAGCTTATGGTCAGGACTAGTATTGGCTCCTGGGAGAGCTAACCAGGTCTTGCACTCCTTCTCGGCAAGACTCCAGGCACCGCGGTCCATACTACAATCAATCAGTGACATAGACATAGCGCGCAAGGCTGCAGAGTCAAGATTGCCAGACTTTTTGAGAGACTTACGGGCAGACTCAATAGTCTGGATACAGCCCTCATAGTCTGCCGCCCAAGTTTGAGCATCAGCCATGGTGGCGGCAGCCTGACCAAGTCCCTTTTTTGCTGTCAGATCACTGAAGAGCTTATTGTAAGTCTCAGGCTTGCCATCTCGCTTTTTGACAACGGCTATGCGTGCTACAAACTTATCACGCTTATGGTCAGTGAAGTGCATATAGGGAGCAATATTTTCCATAAATTGCCAGGCACTATGGTTATCACCATAACTCAAAAACACTCGAGTCTCAGCGCAGAGTCTATCTACACCAACGTATTTGGGTAAGCAATTACAGTACAAACGCTCAAGCATAGACAATTGCCTTTTGCGCTGAGCAAATGTGCCCTGACCCCCTTGAGCCCTCATGTCTAATTCTTCAGCAAGTGCCGTCAGCGAATACAATAGCCGGTCAGTTGCGGCATGCTGTCCGCCAATCTGCCGCATTTGATTGACCAGTAAATTAAGGTCGAGGCTCGCCTGATCATCACGCTTAAGTTTGACAAGCTGCAATATTACTAGAGTCTGCAAATCTGCTTTATTAATCAAATCACCGGCAGGTACTGCCTTTAATGCCAGACGATAATGAGCCAGAGCTTCTTCGCCACGCTTATCAATGTCGCATTTATCACCCAGTGACCGCTCCGACTCCCAAATAGCAGCGGCATAGACCTGAGCAATAAATACACAAGGAAAAATAGCGACCCAAACAAAATACAATGCAAAGCCAAGGCAACAGCATACTGACAGTCTAGCGGCATTGTGTTTTAAACTTAAGGGCAAACTATTACTCCAAGACGACTAGCAATCATTCAATTTATTCATTCATCAACTCATTCAATCCATTCATCAACTCATTCAATCATCAAGTCATTCATTCATCAATACATTCATCAATACATTCATCAATACATTCATCAACTCAATCTTCACTTCAGTGCCGACGCTTGAGCCTATCCTGTTCTATAGCCTTCTGCGCTTCTCTTTCTTCGTCCACCAAAAACTCAAATTGTTTGCTCTTACTTTGATTGTATAGTGAGGCTGCATTGGTGGTATCACTCTTATTTTGCTGCTGCAAGCAAACTGAGAGACTGCCCTTGACACTTTCTATTTGCTTCTCAGTAAAAGCCTTTTGTGGCAGCGCTAACCACTTGCGGCAAAGCTGCTCACCAAGTGGATAATAACCTCTATCGAGAGCGTTAGTGATTTCGACCTGGTATAACCGGCTTTGAACATCAGCATCTAGTTTTTTAGCTTTAGCCAACCGCCCACGAGCTTGCTATCGTAATCGGGACACCGCTATAATCACAAGCCCAAGTCTGAAGCTCGGCAGTGCGCAGGCACTTGTGGCGATATCACTTCTAACACGCAGCTCACGGCTTAAACGATTAAAGTCTGCTGGTTTGCCGCCACTTTATTTAATACTGCTTTTCGCAGTTGTAATTTAAAACGATCATTGGCATCACCCCTTCATATGTACCCAGCCGCTCAAGACAGAGCAAAGCGGCAGGGCATCGGCACTACCCAGATAGCCACGTGCCAGATCGGTGCAGCGGTTATAATCAAGCTGCTGCGGCAAGCAATTTACGTCTAGATTTTCGGACATAACGAGCAATACTTTGCGCTCGGCAAAGAGACTTTTTCTCGATAGAGATGCAAATTAATCTCACGTAGTGAAGTTATCGCCAGAACCAAATCATCGTTTAGATGACCAAGCTTTTGCAGTTGCTGCACAGTAGATGTGGCAGCAAAAAGAGCCTTCACAGCCTCAGCCCAATCTCTTTGCGCAAATAATGAGTACTAATCTGAGCGAGTAGATAAGCGCGGTTAACAAAGTCAGTGGACGGCACACTCTGGCTAGAGCCAGACGATAGTGTTTAGTGCCTCATCATCCTGGTGGCTGCGCTCAAGCTTGTCAGCAATCTCACGCTCTGACTGCCAATCACTACCGGCCTGCGCCACAAGCGATGAGCTTAAAACAGTCGATAAAATCAGTAACTGGCTAAGCCAGCGCATACTAGACACCGCTATTGGTGGCAGAGACTGAGGTGACAATCTGCTGTGCACTATCTGTGACTTTCATCTGTGCGCTAACCGCGTCTGGCATAATTTGTCTGTTGGCGCGGCAATACAAATAACGTAAGATCGTCAAAACGCGGCTGACCAGCTTTGTCATAAAATACATCCTGGACCTTTGATCGACGACTTTGCCAGTGCCAGTCATTGTGCACAATACGGATGGTATCGCCCCGACGCTCAGCGTAAGCAATATGATTTGAGCCATCACGACCCAGCCCCTGACCGACAATAAAGCCGATTGGTCCTTCGGGAAACTGCTTGAGGTCAAGCTTGCCGTGTAACTCTTTGCTTATGAAAGCCCTTGCCAGGCAAGAGATCAACAAAGTCATTGACCTTGAGCTGGAACTCTTTGTTGGACATAAGTCCCATCTCGAGCAGCCACTGGCTTCTAGTAGTGGCACATTTGACGCGCTTATCAACCTTAAAGCCAGGCAAATGGGCGGCGTCATCCGGCACCTTTGTGCCCAGATTGGTATGACCTATCGAGTGCTCAACCACGCGTTTGAGGTGGTCGGCAGTAAAGTCCAGCGCATCAGGCTGCTTACCAGCCCCAGATGCATCTTGAGCAAGCTTCAACATTTCACGGCGCTCGGCAGCACTCGCTGGAGGCTTAAACAACTCGCTTTGCCAGCTATTTTGCGCATCATTATCAGCCCCAGCCGCATGGGCGTCCCGGGGTTTAATGTGCGGTTCGGCTGCGTTGTTTTTCATGTTCATATGAATCGGCTCCGCAAACTATATACCCGGTACTAGCAAAAAGTGGACCAAGTGCCACAGGCTGGCAAATAGGCGGGCGAGATGGGCGTGATATTCTTATACGAACACAGTCGTAGTCCCCCCACAGGGCTTACACATTTGCTAAGTGCGAGTGCCATGCTTCATAACAAAACAACTAAGCGATGGCTTGGTAGATTAGCAATACTTTTTATCTGCTTAAATCTTGAGGTGCCCAGTCAGGCAATGACCTTACCCGAGCTAAAACCACTAAAACCCTACGGCAGCATGCAAATGTGGTACTACCGCGTGGAGCGCAACTTTCGCTATCCTATTCCTACTGATTTTGAGTTTGCTTACATCGACAAAACTGGCAAAGTGGTTGTGACTGGACCGTTTTGCGTGGCAAACGACTTTAACAAGGGCGTCGCTGTGGTTAGTGTGGGCTCCGTCACAATGAGCCAGGGCAAATGGCTGTTGCCTGACCTTGACCCGCAACGTGGAGTCCCTGCACTCGTAGATGCTGTAAGCGGCAAAATAAATCAATGTCCAGGCAGGATTGGCAGTAAGTTTTACGATGACTTGGCACTTGTAATAGTGCCGGTAAATGACAGAAACAACAGAGACTGTTTTAAATTGATTGATAAAACAGGTAAGTTTTATAGTGATCAAATTTATAAAGACGTCAAAGACTATTCAGAAGGTTTGATGGCGTTCCACCCGGACTCAAACCACGAGCAATGGGGCTACAGGGACAAGAATGACAAAATTGTCATTGAGCCCAAGTTTTTTGCGGCAGAGCCCTTTAGCGAAGGTCTAGCGGCCGTAAGCGTGCAAACAATTCATTTTGGAGCCAAACCAAAGTCTCCTGAGTTTTATCACTGGTACCGCTACGCCTATATCGACAAAACTGGTGCCATTAAAATACCTGGACCATTTCTTGAGGCAAGACCTTTTACCAGCGGTCTAGCAGCTGTGATGCTTGACGGTAAATGGGTTATATCGATAAAACAGGCAAGTCTATAGTCCCGTGCCAGTATGATTGGGCTGGTGATTTTACAGGCGATTTAGCACCAGTAGAAAAAACATGCTCGTCGGTTATATCGATAAATCAGGCAAACAAATCATCCCATTTAAATTTAAAGACGGTAGAGAATTTGCTGATGGTCTGGCTCCAGCCACTCTAGATGCGAGACGGTGGGGTTATATCGACACAAGCGGTGTCTTTAAAATAGAGCCAGTTTTTCAAAGAGCATTTACTTTTAATAGTGGCCGAGCACTGGTATACATAGATACTCGCAAAGATCTCAAACCAACTGCCAAAGACGCTGATATGATGCTGCAATCGGCTATGAGAGCGCGAGATCACGTACAACTAAATGAATCCCGTGCAGTATGTCAGTCAATAATCAGCCTTGCACCAGACAGCGAAGCGGCGATACGAGCGCAGCGCTTCCTCAAGACATCACTGCCTGATCACGACATCTCAGAAGAGGTGCATGCACTCTACATGAATGGCATGATGAAGGCACAGATGCGAGACTTTGCCGCAGCAGAAAAACTCTATGATAAATCCTTATCTCAAGATCCAAAGTTCTTTTTTTGGCGCATGGAGCTAAAGCCTATCTTAATTTGGAGCAAAAGAAATACGAAGAAGCTGAAAAGACGCTGAAAGAAGGTTTTAAAATAAATCCAGATTACGCCCGTGGACTGTGGCGACTATCGCTAGTTTACAAAGCTCAGGGCAAAACTGATTTAGCAAAAGAAACACTAGCCAAAGCCAAAGCACTGGATCCAGAGGACCCGTTCTTCACTGACGACTGAATCACGCAAGAAAATAGTCACACAAGAGGCTAACCAATCAACTTGCGAGTCAATCCCACCAAAAACTCTGCGTCTTGGTCTCACGCAAACGCCTGGCCATGGAGCGCATAGTGGCAGCGTTTCGATTCTCGTCTTCAGACAACTCCATCTCCGAACAAAAGAAAAATATCTCAGAACATAGTTCGCTCAAATCATCTGGTAGATTTTTGAAGCGAATCTTCAAACTGTCACCGTTGGCTTCAAGTACAGTGACACCATATTTGCTATCCCAGTACTTTAACTTGGCAATAACATCATCATTATCGATAGATGAATTAATACCATTTGTACCGGCAGCTTTAACCAGCTCAAATCCAGTGCTACCTTTAGGTGCCTTCATCACAGTGGCTATACGAATTGTGCTAGTGGCAGTATATCGAGCTGGAGTATCCAGCTGCCAGCGCCGATCACCAAGTTTTTTAACAGTCGTGCCAGGCTCAAGGCGCATCACACCGGATCCAAAACCACCCATCATTGGACGAATAAACATCTTTGAAATTGAGTTTGCATCCTTTGGATCCATGGTGATCTGCTTTTGGGCATCATGCAAATCCATCATCTGCTTGGCCATCGCATCCAGCCCCGTTGAATCAGTACCAATTAAAAATGGTGTTGCCTGACAAATAAGATTCTTAACTATCTGCGGATCTTTATAGTCAGAATCTAGGACTGGGTGGATGCCAATGTACTTTGCAGCATTTTGTTGAGCCAAATGCATCAACTCTGGCTGACAGCCAGCGTCAGTCAAAAACTTATCGGCATGTTGCTTACTTGCAAACTGTTTGGTCTCGAGATCAATTGAGGTATCATCGGTAATGCGATAGCCAAGTGGCTCTAGAGTTTGGCGGAGCTTATCAATACGAGGCTCACTGGAGTATTTATTTGCACCATTTTCTTTAAACCTGATACCAAGCTTTGCTTGAGGTTTGTACACTTCTGGATTTTTAGAGTCTTACCTGCCACTAGCTCTTTAACTTTAGCTATGGCAGCATCACAGGCCTCATCGCTCTCATAGACCTCTGGTCCCATATTCCAGATCAAGGCACCGCCATGCCCCTGAGCTTTCATGATCTGCTTAAGTTCCTGCTCAATCAAAGGACGCAAAGGTTCAATCACCTTGTTGAGTTTGACAAATCGTTTGTATTTTTCGTCTCCCAACTTCCGGCGCGCAACTTCCATAGGATCTGGCGGTGGTCCCGATGGTCTTTGGATCTTGCGTTGGACATATAAAGCCAGAGCCTGGTCTACAAGCTCAGCTAGCTCCGGATACTCATCTTTGATCTTTAAGTAATTGTCCTTATCAGCCTGTATCAATGGTGCACGGTCAAGCACCGAATGACGTTGAAATTCCGGCAAGTCATCATTATCGGTAAGATCATAAAACTGACAATCAAGTCGCTCTTTTAAAATCTCAAAAACCTGCTCGTCAAAGCCCAACTTAGCTGCCAGAGCGCGTTCACTTGCCGTCAGACTCATACTCTTACCTTGTGACAACTCTTTGTTACTCGTTTTATTTGCCGCCGCCGGGATCTTTTGCGCATCAACAGCTCTTACATCGGGGATAGCCAGGAGGCAAACTGCAATAAAAGCAGCAGAACAATCAAACAATAGATTTTTGTTGCGTAAATTGACAGAAATCAATGCAATATCTCTGAAAACCGAGGGCTTCTTATTTTAGCAAGCAACTATCGAATAGCTTGCAAATTAGATCACAGCGAGCAATTGTGCAAAAATAGCCCAATAAAAGATTACCAGTGAAACATTTTGGGTTAGTACTCGTATAGTCCAGCATCACCTGAGACCCGAGGTACATATGCACAAAATTACTACCTTTAGCGCCTGCTTGCTGCAGCCACTACCATGGGGCTCACTATCAATCACGCCCGTGCCGAAAGGGGTGCCTTTGCTCAGCTACTCGGTCGCCAGGGCGCCATGGGCAAAGCAAATGCTGGAGCAGTATACGAAGACTGGCATGACCAGGCACGCAACCGCGATATACCAGTGCGGCTGTATATCCCCAAAGAGGGCAACGGTCCCTTTCCTGTGGTGATTTTTTCGCATGGACTAGGCGGGAGTCGCGATGCAGCGCCCTATCTAGGCAAATTCTGGTCCCAAAAGGTCTATATCTGTATAGCCGTGCAGCATGCTAGCAGCGACACTGGCGTATGGCGTTCGTCCATCACCGAGGGCAAAGCTGTGATGATGCAAAAGATGAAAGCAGCAGCTAACGGTCAAAACTTAATTGACCGCGCGGGCGACATCAAATTTGTCATAGATGAAATGGCAAGGCGCAATCAATCAGATCCATTGCTCAAAAGCAAAATGGACTTAAGCAAAATAGCTGTCTCAGGTCATTCATTTGGTGCCGGCACATCGCTTGCTATTGCCGGTCAAAACTTCCCTTCTGGGCAAAAGGGTAAAGACAGCCGAGTCAAAGCCGCTATCTATCTGTGTCCGCCAGTAATGGGTGGCAAAATAGCACCAGACAAAACATACGGCAAAATCGACATACCGGGGATGCTAATCACTGGTACCAAAGATGTCAGCGCCATAGCAGAGACTAAAGCCGAAGACAGACGTATCCCGTTTGACGGTATGAAAGCGCCCAATCAATACCTCATCAATTTTGAAGGCGCTGATCACGGTGTGTTTGGTGGCAGACTCTATCGACCCAGCAATCAAGGCGACCAACAGACACAACAAATGGTCGATGAAATCACGACTAAATTTCTCGATGCCACTCTCAAAGGCGACGCTCAGGCAAAACAATGGCTAAACTCAAAACGGCATGACTAGCTATCTGGGTAAGGCAGCAAATGTTGAGAGGAAGTAAAATTGCGCGGTGTGATAAGGATTCGAAAGAACTGTCCAACGCGTAAATAATTGGGTGCGTTTTTCATTGATTGCAAAGGGGGCTGAGAGATTTCAGGACTCTTTGCTTTTAACGCAGAGTTGAAATTTTCAATTTTTGAACTTTTTGGCGGCGCCCGTCGTAGTACCTCTTATATCGCAGTGGTTATTGCGAAAAAACAGCTGTATTTCTCAAATAATCCCCATAAAGGAGGTAAGCTATGCCAGCCAGAGCACGACGCCCTTTACCATTTTTAAGGTTTCTCAACGGGCTCTGCAAGGATACATTTTTACAAGTCGCGATTTGATTCCGTTTGCTCGCGCACAACGATTGATAGCGCTTTGTCGAGACTCGTAAAGGGTGGAATCTCCCGAGCGCTTAGCTCGTGAGTGTCTTTAGATTTTTTCTCCATCCAATCGAAAGGTCTCTGATAGGCAACTGGCTGCGGTAAAACGAAGAGCATTTGGTCGCAAAATCGCCACAGTAGCTAACAGCTGTTAGTCGAAATTGCATCGAAAGATTGAATGATACGGGAAGGAGAAACTTAAGCCATCTGATGTCACATTGGTGTCAGATGGTAGAACAAGCTCGTTTTTAAATCATCAGGATCGCACTCCTATAAATTGTAAGAGTGTTGCAATGCGTATCAAGGGTCTAGGCAGGCCTGCCGGACGAGCGCTGTGATCTCTGGCTCTTAGGAAATGCAGTCATGTGTAGCAATGATGTAATAACAGCATGGCGAAAATTGCCCTAGGAGAAGTAGCAAAAAGTACCATCACTCAAGAGATTGTTGCCTGATTGGTTAGTTCGGCTTTTGCCACCAACTCCGACTCATGTACTTGAGCAGCTGATGATCAAAGCAGTCAAAAGGATTTTATTCAAGCCCCTGCCTCAGCTCACCGAGTGGGGATGACGGTGTGGGACGAGTTGGAGGAAAAGGCATTGAGGCTCAGGCAAGCAAAAGAAATTAATGACTGGCTTGATGAAATCGAAAACGGAGATATTGAGTTTCCATAAAGACTTGGAGAAAACCGAAATACTGACTAAACGACTCTGGTCCGTGCTCGTTTAAAGCATTTAAAACACTCTTAAAACCAAAGACTTCTTACCCAATTAACGTCTTGACTCAATGTCATCCAAAGGTACATTGTTACCCGGTAGTGATTGAGACGGTCGCCCTGCCAGTAGTCGCTCATCGGTATGAGATAGGTGAGGTCATCTTTGTTGCCCAGGCGCCCCAGCCAGATAAAGGCACTGGCTTTGTATTTAGCTTTTTTGATCCTTTGCAATCTTTCGATCGTTGGTAGTGCCTCTGCACCATATATAGTGCAAAGAACATCGATAGACCAGGCCCGGTTATCACCATCAATCGGTGCTGCTGCTACAAGTTTATCTTACTGACTTGCGACCCAGACTAATAAGGGCACTAGCGGCGCAATCTGATAGATGGTAGTTGACACTACCCAGAGCTGCAACAAGCACGCTCGATGCCGCTCCATCCCCAATGCGACCAAGTCTCTCTGCCACCCAGGGCAGCACATCAGGCAGTAACTCGGACTTTGACTGCATCAGATTACTCAAATACTGGCACTGCTCTTTTTTATCACTGACGCCCTGTAATTTTGCTAGCTTGTCCCAAATAAATTTAAAGTCCGGCTTGCTAGCCACAAGCTCAGTACAACGCTTAGAGTCCGCCTCAGTGCCAATAAACACCAGCTCCACTAAAGTGGTAGTCCTGGACTCCTGATCTTTGACCAGAGCGCCACCACTCTGGACCAGACTCAATAAATGCTGCGCTACTTTTGCCCGCGCGGCAGGACCCAGATCAATCACAGCCATGGTGGCTAAACGATTGGCTTTTGCTTGCATCACATCGCGTCTATCCAATAGCAATATGGAGATCGTCCAGACAAGCAGGGTCGCGCAATTTGAGCATGATCTCAGCAGACTCTGCAGACTCCAGATAATTACCTGATTTAGCATCTTTATAAATTTGGGGTGCTATAGCCTGCCAAATTCGTTTTTTGTCCTGAGCTGAGGCTGCTACCAAAAGCTTTTGCGCTGCTGCACGCTGAGTGTAAGCTGTCACATCTTTAGACTCCCCGGCATTTGCATGCTCCAGAGCGGCAAAGTATTGCTCCCGCGCGGCAGCAGTCTGACCCGCCTTACTAAAGGTCTCTGCCTTTTGAAAAGCAGTCTGAGTGCTGGCGGCAGAACCATTAGAAGAACTGGTTGCAGAACCGGCTGAAGAACCGGAAGCAACACCAGCAGCATGAAGCTTTTGCAAAGCAGCTTTGACGTCAGGACGTTTGCTCCAGCTGTAGCTCAGCTTATTTTGCGCTTCGCTCTTAATAAACTTGTCTTTTGATTGCAGAGCATCGAGGAGTAAAGGTACCGCGCGCGCATCCCTTGTATCAGCCATCCAGGTTAAGAGCTTGAGCTGCTCGTCAGGTGCGACCTTAGGATAGAGATTTTTGACTATCTCAAAAAGTTTGGGATCGCGCATGGTGGGCAAAGCGCCATAAAAATTCTCTTCAAAAATACTGGCAAGGTCCAGATGCTTTGCCTCAGGACAGCCGTTAGATGGGTCGACAAACAATCCGCTTAACTTGGTAAAGCGAGCATGCTCGTCTCCTATCGCATGGACTTTGACGAGGCAGCGCAATGCAGCAAGGTTTTGGTCACCAGATAATGTATCCACAATGCTAGTAGTCGCACCATCTTTGCCCCAAAACACCGCCACTGGATTACCCTTTGTCGGATAGGCATCGCAGCTGCGGCGCGGACCAATACTGAGGGTTTTGCCAACTTGAGTTTTGTCGCCCTTGAGCACTTCAGTGACTTTGAGGGCAAAATGCTCGTCCATTTGACCAATTGTAATTAAATTACTGGCGGCAATACTCTCACCCATAGAGGTGGCAGCGCGCTTATCGGCAGCGCTAGCAAACTCGGACATAGCAGACCCCCCGGAGCTAGCAAAGCCAACAGTACAAGGGCAAATTGCAGTACTAATCAGCAACGATAAACTAAGGATGGCCTTAAATTGACCCATATATTTAGCCATAAATTTATCCGTATATTCAGACATAAGTTTAGCGCTGTAATTAGCCATATACTTATCCGTTTTACCACCGCCACTGCCCATACAACCACCTTAATAAATGGACCATTCCGGGTTAATAGGTTTTACCCTGATCTAGCCTTTCCCTGATCTCTTGCAACCCCACTCCAGATTTTCCCTGTTCTCAATTTTTGCCAAAGCTAGTCTTTACACGATAGCTCAGTGCTGTCACTCGACTGACTTTTTTTTTTACAGCCAAAGCAAGAGCCTTAGGCTGACCAATTAAAACTACGAGCTTTTTGCCTCGTGTAATACCGGTGTAGAGCAAATTGCGCTCTAGCATCATAAAGTGCTGCATCGATAGTGGTATCACCACTGCCGGGTACTCGGAGCCCTGAGACTTGTGAATAGAGGCAGCATAAGCAAGCGTGATCTCATCCAGCTCATTAAAATCATACTTTACTTCGCGACCATCAAAGTTTATGACCAGCTCTGACTCCTCTGTGTCGATACTGGTTATGGTGCCTATGTCTCCGTTAAAGACTTCTTTGTCGTAATTGTTGACCACTTGCAAAACTTTATCGGTGGCACCATAACTCCAGCCAAATTTAGTCACTTGGGCACCACCGGCTTTGTTGAGCCGTTTTTGTAGCTCAATATTGAGCGACCGGCTGCCCAGATTGCCGCGGTGCATAGGAGTTAGCACTTGCACATCACGAATAGGGTCGAGGTTAAAGCGCTGGGGGATGCGCTCACAGACTACTTGCAACAATTTATCAGCGATATCTTCTGGGTTTTGGGCAGAGATAAAATAAAAGCTTCCAGCTCCTCTTGCTTGGTAGCAGGCAAGGGCGGCTCGCCTTGATTGGACTCGGTGTGCATTGACAATAATCTTGGAGGTGGCAGCCTGCCTAAAGATCTCAGTCAACCTCACTACAGGTACTGCCGCTGAGTTGATAATATCGGATAGTACTGCACCTGGTCCCACCGATGGTAACTGGTCGACGTCACCCACCAGTAGCAGTGCCGCTTTATCTGGTATGGCCCTGAGCAGTTGATGCATCAAAACAAGATCTATCATTGATGCTTCATCTACGACTACTAGATCTGCCTCGAGCTGATTATTTTGGTCGCGTTTAAAGCCACCAAATTTGGGATCAAACTCAAGCAGCCGGTGTATAGTCTTTTGCTGTCACCCCGGTAGACTCCGCGAGTCTTTTTGGCAGCACGCCTGGGAGCACTAAAAGCAAGATATCGGCTTGTTTGGCGCCGATTATACGCAAGATACTATTGACTAGTGTGGTCTTACCAACACCAGGTCCACCAGTTATCACCAGTAGTTTGTTTTGCAGCGCCAGCTCGACTGCTACCTTTTGCGACTCAGATAGAGTGATTTTCGCCTGTTCTTCTACCCAGGGGATAGCTTTGTCTATCTCCACTGCTGCCCAGGGAGCAAGTCCGCATGATAGACGGTACAAACTCTCAGAAGCACTAATCTCAGCTCTGTGCATAGCAGTTAGATAAAAGAGATCGCGTCCCTCGATTTGCTCACAGATGAGATTACCGGCCAGTACCTCTGCATCAAGAGCGGTGCCAGCTAGAGTCTCAGGTATTTCTAAAAGCTCACTGGCGGCAGTGATAAGATTGTCGCGTTCACAGGCACAGTGACCCTCTCCAGACATCTCTTGCAGTGTGTGCCGACTCCAGCTTGCGCCCGTATCAACGAGTCGCGAGGATGCCGAGATTGAGGGCGATGGTATCGGCTGTCTTAAAACCGATACCATGTATATCGAGAGCAAGACGATATGGATTGGCTGAGACCAGTGCGATTGCATCGTTACCGTAGGTTTTGTAGATGCGCACCGCCCGCGATGTCCCCACACCATATGACTGGAGAAAGACCATGATCTCGCGAATAGCTTTTTGCTCTTTCCAGGATTCGACCACCTGATTTTTGCGCTTGGTGCCTATACCTGGCAAACTGGTCAGACGTTCGGGATTGTTCTCTATTACTTCAAAGACTTGATCGCCAAAGGCCTTTATCAGAGTCTTGGCAAAGTGTGGTCCAACACCTTTGATCATGCCTGAGCCCAGATACTTTTCCATGCCCTCTAGCGTGCTTGGCTGCACCACGGCCAATTTAAACGACTTAAACTGCAATCCATAGTTTTTGTCATTGAGCCAATTACCATGACACTCTACAAATTCACCAGGAGATATGGAGGCAGCACTGCCGGTGACAGTGACCAGGTCCTTTTGACCGCGCACTTTGACCTTGAGCACACAAAAGCCGCTATCCTCACTATGAAAAGTGACGCGCTCCACCGCCCCGCTAAGAGTCTCGCCCGGCGGTAAGGATGAAGGGGGCTTGGATTGTTGGCCTGGTTTCATTTATTGCCTTGTCTTGACGTGTATTATATCAACTGCAAACACGCATTAGACAAAGTACTGACGCACCACTCAAATCGACTTGGATTAGCCGCAAAATGCCGACAAAGTATCAGTTTTTAATCACAAACCGTGAAACACAAGGTAAGCGAATCATCGATGAGCACGGCACAACCGATATTCCAACGCAACAGGAACCAAAGCTACAGTTTGGTAGATACAAAGCAATCAGCAAAATCACCAGTCCTCTCGACTATCAAATTTATGTAGATAATTCAGATCGGACAGAAGATTTTACCGATGCATTGCATAAACCGATTGAGGAATTGGGACCATCGGCTCGATTCTTTAGAGAGCTATTTGAAGAAATGCTAGACAGTGATAAGGAAGCGCTAATTTATATTCACGGCTTCAAGCATCCATTTGATCGTTTTATGGTAACCCTCAATCTAATTGAAGAAGGCTACGTCCATCAAGATTCGAAGATAGGACACATTATTGGTTTTTCCTGGCCGGCAAGGGCAAAAGTAAAGGATTACGAGGATGATCAAACAAGTGCACAAATATCAGGGAAGTCGCTGTTTCAGTTTTTAAATACACTGCAAAACTTTGCGGCGCAAGCAATCACCAATGAAACTCAGCGTGAAGCTTTTCTAGATAGGTTCAATCTGATGGCAGCCTCCATGGGTAATAGAGTTGTCCAATACGCTCTTGATTGTTTCCCGGTCTGCCATGCCAAACCGCTTTTTAATGAGGTGATTCATACTGGAGCAGATGTGGATATTGATGCCTATGAAAACGGACACGCCATGGTCAGGATGCTTTCACTAGCAAAACGCATTCACGTTTACTACACGATGCTTGACGACATCTTAGGGCTCTCAGTCATAAAAAACGGCAAAGAGCGCCTGGGAAGGCTAGGAAAAACTATGGATACTGAAACATTCAAAAATCTGGTACTGGTCGATGTGACTGCTCTGGTAAGCCTAGCCAGAATGCTGCCTTCTATGTGCACGACAAAAGACCTACTTACGTACCCGGTGCAGCACACATATTCAACTACGATACGAGCAGTCCAGAGAGACGGAGTAGCGATTTTTAATCACATCGATACTGACAAGATACCAGATAGAATCCCTCAATTTGAGGACCGCTGGCAACTAGTTTATAAGCCAATCGCAGGCTTTACTCAGTTTACTTAATACCGAGCTTAGATCCTACTTGCTTGAGCAAGTCAGAGGTATTGGTGCTGCCAGTTGTAGCGCCATTGGTACCACCAGGCAAATTGATACCGAGACGTGACTCAACTTTGTCAATAATGGCGTTGGTGGTAGTTGTGGTTGTCGTTGTAGGTGGTTGCTGTAGTACCAGGCAGGGTGGTGACGGGCGAAGTAGTAGCGGCATTGCTACCACCAGGTAGATTGATTCCAAGGCGAGACTCAACTTTGTCGATGATAGCGTTAGTGGCAGCAGACTTAGTCGAGGTAAGCAATGTCACACCAGGCAGACTGGTACCGGGCAATACGGCGCCGGGCAATGTGGTGCCGGGCAATGTAGAAGTGGTTGTAGCATTGGTCCCTCGGGCAAATTAATACCCAAACGTGACTCAATTTTGTCGATGACAGTATTGGTCGTAGTGGTTGTGGTGGTCACAGGCACCCCTGGCACAGCTCCAGCGGCGGTGCCAGTAGCCACGGAGTTGATACCAAAATGAGTCTCGACTTTGTTGATGATTGTCTTAGTCGCGTGGTGCTACCTGGCACCGCCGGATTGGCTAGCGGTGTTGCAGTCTTATTGCCGAGCTGAGCCTTAACTTTGATTGATCAAATTGGTAGCGGTACTACCTGTAGTGCTCGTTTGAGTTGAAGGCTTATACCGAGCTTAGACTGTACTTGATTGACATAGCCTTTGGTCTTGGCTTTACTACTTCTTTGACTATCCTGTCTTGCAAATTGCCAGCGCTAACAGCACCACAACTGACGACACAAAGAGTAAGGGCAACTAAACAAGTATTTGAATTCATTTTTGGCTCCAACACCAGAGGCAATAGCTAAGCTCGACAATAACATTTTTACGATAGCATAGCCAGTCCACCAATCGGCGAGCCCGCCAACCAAATAGCCAGCACGCCCACCAACAAACCCACCAACAAACCGACCCCCAACCACGCCGCCCGCCAGCTAACTGCCAAATAAAGCCAAACAGTCATAACAATCACGGTTGTCAATGGACTCATTAAACTAAAATGTCCTCATGCAAGCCATGGTCTTTGAACAACCGCATAAACCACTGACACTCCGGACACTATCAGCCCCCACGCTCAATCACGGGCAGGTACTGGTGGAGATAACGTACTGCGGGGTCTGTCGTACGGACTTGCATGTGGTCGATGGCGAGCTTACCTCGCCCAAAGCAAATCTCATCCCTGGTCACGAGATAGTGGGCAGAGTCAAAGCTACCGCCCCAGACGTCACCAGTCACAAAGTAGGCGATAGAGTCGGTATACCATGGCTGGCTGAGACCCGTGGTCAATGCCAGTTTTGCACTACTCACCGCAAAAAACCTCTGCGACAATGCCGCTTTACAGGCTATACACGCGATGGCGGCTATGCCACCGAGTGTGTTGCCAGTGCTCAGTTTTGCTTTAAATTGCCAGACAATATAGATGATGAGCACGCCGCTCCCATGCTCTGCGCTGGGCTAATCGGCTGGCGCACCCTCAAATTAGCAGGCAAAGGCAAGCACCTTGGTATTTATGGCTTTGGTGCGGCCGCTCATATTACTATCCAGATAGCACTGCACCAGGGCTGGCAGGTTTACGGCTTTACCAGACCGGGAGATAATAAGGGGCAAGAGTTTGCCAAACAAATGGGCGCAATTTGGGCCGGTGACTCTGGTCAAAAACCACCTGCGCCCCTCGATGCCGCTCTCATATTTGCACCAGCTGGTGAGCTTGTAGTCAGCGCCCTCAAAGCTTCAGCTAAAGGCGCCACAATAGTATGTGGTGGCATCCATATGAGCGACATTCCGTCATTTGCCTATGATGATCTCTGGCAAGAGCGCACTACAAGATCGGTCGCCAATTTAACGAGAGAAGATGCCACTGAGTTTTTGCTATAGCTCAAGAGATAGATATAAAGACAACGGTGACTTCCTACAAACTTAGCGATGCTAATCAAGCACTCGATGACCTGCGCTCAGGCAAAGTCCATGGTGCTGCTGTACTCAATTGTCAGTCCATAAGCTAAGGGCATACTGTGCCATTAGTATTAGGCGGCGGCATAGAGGTCGATAGACTGCGCAGACAATTAATTACATCAGCACTGGTAGTCTGACTAAAGTCTTCATAAAACGCACCTACTGATTTAAATTCACTGGTACCTCCAGAGCCACAATATCATCACAATAAGTGCGCAATGGGTCCATGGCCTCGATGCTAATCACTACTGGGCAGCCAAGGATAACCTGAGCAGCACCGCGCTCTCTGGCAGACTTAGCAGCCATGGCAGTCATACCGGTGGCGATACCATCATCTACCAGGATTACAGTCTTACCTCTAAGGTAATGCGCTTGCAGTCAGCCAAATCAAAATACTGCAACTCTGTACTGCGAGTGTGTTCAAGCAGGATAAAACGCTCGTGCTCTACATAAGATTGCCAGCGTCTATCGGTAGGTATCTCCGGACTCAAAACCACAACACCATCAGATGACACCGCACCAAGGGGCGTATTCAGGTCTATATGGATAAGACAGTTTTTGGAAACAATGAGTTCCATTGGACTTGCTAAAAAACTCTTGCTACTCCCGCAGAAACAGGCACACCACCCCGCGGCAAACCGACTACCAATAGAGCGTTTGCCAGGGTCCTTTGGGAGATGATGAGATAGTCTCTGGCTAATAACTTACCGGCACTGGTGCGATTGCTAAACATGATAGCGGGTCGCCATCTGTACAAATACAATGTAACGCGGTAAAACCTTGGTCACATCAGCCCCGCTGACCAAGTCTGCTCCAGCCGCCGGATTGATAACCGCCTGACTGGCAACAGCCTGACTAACAATCGCAAGACTGATAACCACCGGCAAAGTAAGCGCACACAAAGCGCGTAACCGATAGTTACGGCTCTTATCGTGATTTACATGTTTGTCGCGGCTTAATTACTGGACTAAGTACCTTTATTTATCCAAAAGCTCAAACTGTGCCTCTTTTACGTCACGGCTATTAGGACCAACAAAGACCTTAAAAGCTCCCGGCTCAGCCTTAAAATTGAGCTCTTGATTATAAAAGCGCAAATCTTCGCTGGACAATTCAAAAGATACAACCTTGCTCTCACCGGGTGCCAGCTCAATACGTCTAAAGCCCTTTAGTTCTTTGACTGGGCGCGTAATACTGCCCACCAGATCCTGATATAGCTGCATGTCTCTATCGGCACTTTACCGGTATTGCTGACGGTGGCTGTAACTGTGAGTTTTTCACCCGGTGCCAGAGTGCTTTTGTTTAATGCCACGTCACTATATTTAAAGTCTGTGTAGCTCAGCCCATAACCGAATGGATAGAGTGGATCGTTAGAGACATCGAGATACTGTGAGTGGTATTTTTCACCAGGCACCAGGGGGCGTCCAGTGCTTTTGGCGTTGTAATAGATTGGTATTTGCCCCTCGTTACGAGGAAAGCTCATAGTCAGCTTAGCAGATGGATTAACATCGCCAAACAAGACATCAACGATGGCACCACCAGCTTTGGTACCGCCGTACCAAGCCTCAAGATAGCATCAAGATTTTTGTCTTCCAGGTCAGTGTTAGCGGACGTCCGTTCATTAGCACAAGTGCAACGGCTTACCGGTTTCTTTGAGAGCTTTAAGCAGGTTGACTGATTTTCAAATAGACCAATCATGCTACGACTAGCAGCCTCGCCGCTCATACAAAAGGGCTCACCCAAAACAACGACTGCCACGTCCGACTTACTTACGAGTGCCACGGCTTCTTTGATCACTTCTTGCGGAGTGCGACTATCACAAGTCAGTTCTCCACCGTCATGATTGAGCTTCTCGATCATTTCTTTGTCATCAAGTAAATTGCAGCCCTTTGAGTATTCAAATTTGCCTTCGCCAAACTTTTGGCTGAGCGCATCCCAAATACTCTGAGCCTCACGCCCCCTGACCGTTAACGCTCCAACTACCGAGCAATTGCCGATGATTTACCAGCGGACCGATAAAAGCCATTTTTTTTGGGGTTTAAAAGGCCAAAAACTTGATTGTTGTTTTTAAGCAGTACCATACTTTTGCTAGCAGCAGTTTGGCCTAAGCGCCAGCTTTCCAGCACTCATGATCTGCAGGCTTTTGGTCTGGATTCATCGATAAATTTGCAGGGTTTCGGTAAATAGACCAAGATCGTACTTACAATCCAGTATGTGCCGGCAAGCAGCATCGACTTGACCCTCAGTGACTTTTGCCTTGCTAACAAGTAAGCTACCGTATTTGGTAAACAACTCACCGACCATATCCATGTCGACACCGGCATTGAGAGCCAGCTCGTTTCTTTTGTCATCCCCGACACCGTGCAACATCATCTCAGCAATAGCAGTGAATCCCGGTCACCACAAAGCCACTAAAGCCTCCACCATTGACGCAAGATTGGTCAATAGCCACTTGTTACCGCTAGATGGCATGCCATCAATCTCGTTAAAACTGGGCCAGCAGATGCCACACCAGCATCGACTGCCGCCTTATAGTGGTGGCAAGTACTCGTTAAACATACGCACGGCCCGTGTCCACAGTGTTGTAATCGCGCCCGGCTTCGGCAGCACCAAGGGCAAAGTGTTTGACAAGCCATGAGTTTGTCATTGCCGCTATAGTTGTCGCCCTGATAGCCAGCGCACCATCGCTCCCGGCAACTCACTCACTTCCAAATAGGTATCTTCGCCAGCACCTTCACAGACACGTCCCCAGCGGGGTCGCGGGCAATGTCAACCATCGGACTAAAAGTCCAGTTGAGACCATCAGCAGTGCTTCGTTAGCGGCAGCACTGGCAGTCTGCTTAATCAAACCCATGTCCCAGGATGCATTGGGCTTTCAAGCGGGACAGGAAATATCGTGCGATGTCCATGGATGACATCGTAGCCAAAATCAAAGGGAATTTTGAGACGCGACTTTGCACACAAGGTCTTGCATCTTGCGCACAGATGAAGGACCAATCAAGTTAAAGACTCCGCCTACCGCTCCTGAGGCAATTTTTTTCTTAACCCCTGACTCCAGTATCTGGTCCAGTAACATCGGCACCGATAGAGAGCAAATTGAGCGGATCGAGCTTTTCGTCAAGAGTCATCTTAGCCATCAGCGCAACTTATAAACTGCCCTTTAGCGCTTTTAGGCTGAGGTTGATACATGAGCAGCGGCTCAATTGTGTAAAACTTAGAGCTACTGGATTTTGTTGTGGCAGGTATTGCTGGATTTCTTGGACTCTTTAGTCTCTTTGGACTCTTTAGTGGCTTTCGACTCTTTAGACTCTTTAGATTCGTTTAGATCTTTAGCGCTTGTCTGTTCGGTCTTATTGGCTCGAGCTTGCGCTGGTAACATCCCCGCCTGGTACTGCCAGTGTGATAAAGCACTGGTTTGCAGTCCGACCAGTAAAGAGATACTCCAGTGTTTCATATGGTAGCGAGTCCTATATACTGCGACTACTGAGACTACACCATCTCCCAGACTCCGTCATTAACACAGGGAGCTTACAGAGCATGGCAAGCACCAGCAGCAATAATTGCCACCAGCTGCATGTATAAAGAGTCAATTAGCCATAGCGGTCGAGCAAACATTGCACCAGTCAAGGTGTTGGACTAGCGCAGCGCTTGACTAAGTGGTCCGGGCTCAATTACAACCTTGCATTTTAGACTTTGGAAGTAGCATCCATAAAATGCGAGACTCCTTTGTCATCGCAAAACACGATACCGGTATGGACAATATCCAGCCCAGCCAAATTAGTACAGACACCGACAATGTCTCCGGTCTTTAGCAGAGGCTGATGGCAGCGTCTTATCGAGCGGTATATATTGCATCTGTCGACTGTTGATAGCAGCTTCCTGCGCTTTTAGTTTTGCCTTACCCAGCTCCGGATGGGCAGTAAGTGCCTTATAGCTGGCTGGATGCGCTGACATAAAGCTGACTTTTTTGCTTGGAACGGCTCCAGCACCTGGCAGGTCAGAGAGCACTTTGACCACACCTTTTTGTTCGTTGTCATAGAGCCAGTCTAGTATAGTGCAATCGCGATGCATAACCATCTAATCTACCGCCACGATAGCGAGTGTTTGTCACCTCGCGCAGCAAATCAACAGGCTTATCTCCACCTTTTTGACATACGAGCAAAAGCAAGTTGATGCAAAAGGTGACACCAATCAAGACAGTCAATCAACAACTTGCTCGTGCGCACTATCTCTATCAGAAGGACCAGCCACATAAGGCGTCGTGACCAACTCTAACGCCGCACCCGCCCATCAAAGCACCGGTGGCAAGCTCGCTCCAGTGCTCCTTTTTGGCTTTGGTGACAATCCGGCTAAAGATGGTGCCCTTTAAACTCATTGTCGCCCAGCGTCTTTGCATTTGCATCCCGTCGACTTACCAGCATCGACCTGCGCCGGGAGCGCGCCAGACTGGAGCAGTCGCCCGGCATAAGCGCAGCACCAACAGTGGCAAAATAGCTCAAACAAACGACGCGTAGTCATCATA
>JADKDV010000015.1 GCA_016718315.1 Candidatus Obscuribacter sp.
AAACGCTGTGATGCTGAGCAATTGCTCAATGAGAGAAGCTTTGGCATGGCTGTTAAAGCCGTAAGAGAGATAAATGATATTACTCAGGCTGAATTAGCTAGACGAACTGGTATATCGGAGCGGCAATTGAGACGCTATGAAACGGCAGGTATGAAGCCGCGAATATCATCATTGTCAAAGTTAGCGAAGGCGCACAAAATGAGTCTCGGTCAATATTTAGATAGGCTCGCGGAAGTAGTAAGTGGTGCGCTTGCATTAGTGATCCGCGGAGTGCCAGTAGTAGAGATGGTCTCTGCAATTTTGCTGGAGAACGAACTCCATCTATCGCAAAGTGAAAGTGCGGGTCAGTGTCTTTGTTTAGGTGTGTGGGCGCAAGATCACGAGATTTGGTTTTGGAGAGGAAAGTCGTACCGGCGAGTCGGAAAATGTCTCAGTAGCTGTTGCTTTAGCCAGTTAATTCTGTAGAGCCTTTGATAAATTGAGAGCTTTTGCTCAGACCAAAAGCTCAAATTTGACACAGCAATAGGGGTTGGCAGTTGGCCCAGCGCTGGTTATATCCCAGTAGATCTAAAGTACTTTGGAGAGAAGTTAGAGGGATTGGCGAAGCGCTCTTAACGATATTGTATGGGTGAAGAGTTTGTGTAGTACCGGTTGTGTTTTTCATTGAGGCGACCAATTGTGTGGAAGCTACTGTGATTTTCCTCAACTGAGTGAAGCGTTCTTTGCTAAATTCACTCACTCAAGTTACACAATTCTCGTGAGTTTGACCGGTGCCGGATTTACGCTCGGTGCAATGGAAGCAGCGAAAATAAATTCTCGAAAAAGTCTTGATTTACCTGTAGACAAATTTTGAACTGGACGGTTAAGATGGTCAGCAGGTAACCAATAGAAATTTGGACGGTTAATTGCTTGCGGATGCTTAGTGTTTAGCTGCTTTGAATACTTGTTCTCTTGTAGAACGGCACCTGGAATCGGCAAGCAACTCAAATTGATCCACTGGGCAATCCTTTCTGAACCTTCGTAATCGTCAGCTTTGTTTGTAATCATATCGTTTGTGACTTCGTTTGGTTAACGGATCGATAGCTTGTGCCTGTGCGGGCTACAAGTACGTCTTCTGTTGAAAGAAAGTAAATTGCCTCAAAAAACTTTTAGTGTCACCAAAGGTGGCATCATAAAAATGCGCCTTAAAATCACAAGACTGTCTGATGATAGATCGTTGTTATGTGCGGTTATAGCGCTGGTGGTGGCGGTGACACAGCCCATCGCTGCCCTTGCCGTGACAGCACCGACGATAACACCAGGTACTGGAGTGCATCGGCGCCGGTGTCTACGGTCACAATTACTGCCAGTCCCGGAGATACTATATATTTCACCACAACGGGTGCAGTGCCTACTTCTAGCTCACCTGTGTACTCCGCGCCTATCACCATAGGCGATACTGCGGTGATCAAGGCTATTGCACGCAATGGCGGTGTGGACAGTCTGGTGTGCGAGCTATGTGCAGAGTGATTCCAACACGTTGCCAGTCCCCTCGCACTGGTCTCAAGATCTGGTACAAGAGTGACTTTGGTCCGCTGACCAGCAGCGGGACATCTGTAGACACTTGGGTAGATATGTCTGGCGCTGCCAGTCGCAATGATGCGACACAGTCGACTTCGGGTAATCGTCCCACACTGGTCTCAAATGCCATCAATGGTGAACCAGCGGGCAGCTTTGACGGCTCCAATGACTACATGAGCTGCTCTGGGCTCACTGATTTGACAGCTGGCGTCAGTATAATTGCCGTCGTCAAGCCAGTGGGCACAGGTACAGCTACTCTTGTGACGAGTGGTAATTCTGGTCCAGCTGACATGACAAGTCTGCAGACTATCAATACCCAGGCAAAGTTCAATTCGTATAATTCCACAACAGCCAGCAACATCACCACGCCATCTAGCTCTGTTGTTATCGGTAAATACCAGCTGATAGACGTTGTCCACGATGGCAGTGCGTCGGCAGGTTTGAGTGTCAAGAGTATAAGCCGAGTGGTCGGTACTGTGCAAAACCTGACAAATACTTCCCGGTCTCAAAATTATCTAGGCACCGATGGCAGTATCAGTACATACTTTGATGGTCAGATAGCAGAGATACTCGTTTACGGACGAGGAGTGACTGTGAGCGAGGCCGCTGACATACGTGCATACTTGACCAATAAGTATCAATTGCTCACGGCGACGACCACTCCCGACCCGATCTTGAGTGCTGGTACGAGCACCCTGGACCATCCAATCGGTATCGGGATAGCAAGCAACGATGATGCCGAGGTGTGGATAACGCTCGATGGCACCACACCGTCTGTTGGCGGTGGGACGAGCACCCAGTACACCGGACCTGTCTGGATATCTCACACACGCACTCTCAAGGCTATCGCCGTGGCGAAGGGTGTATCGAGCAACGTCGTGACCGCTACGTATACGCTGGATGCGACGCGTTATCCCGCTCCCGACTCTATGGACACAAGACCGCTCAATATCAACTTGCAGTTGCCGACAACTGCGATACCGGATTAGGTGGCACGATGAACAATATCTTCAATACTTCCCTTCACAAAAAGACTTTATCGATGCAGCCAGCCAAGATTCGTAGACTGACCAAGCAAACTCTAGTCAAGCTGTCAGCTTGCTTCCTTGCCCTACTTTTGGTATCAGCATCTCTGCCGCTGCCTGCCCTTGCCAGCACCATCAAGCCGTCCAAGCGCACCACTAAATTGCCAGTACCACCAAAGGTCAAAGTAAAGACCGGTCCACGCACGCTCAAGAAGTTTAAGAGTCAACTCTCATTTAAGGCTACTCCCACTGACCAAGAGATCACGGCGGCGAGAGTCTTTGAAGAACCACTTATCCCCATGCCTGGTCCCTCGATACCGGCGGAGAATGCTGCTCTATCAAAAGCGCTGGCATTTAGTGCAGCAAAGACATGGAGAATGTGTCTGCATTGACAGGCTTCTTCGCGCAGTCCAAACTCGCGCTGGCGAGCCAGCCTAGAAGTGAACTTGGGACAAATACGCTTTAGAACAGGCTACCTAAGTGATGCTATGAGACTGTGGACATCTGCGTGGCAATTAGCTAAAGAAGAGAAGGGTCGACCTCAAATTGCCGTGGCTAATAAAGCAATTGCCAACTTGCTAATACTAGATGCGCGTCTTGGTCGGACTGAGGAGCTGACCAGCTATTTGGAAGAAATTAGAAAGCGTCCCTTTTACGGCTCCGATGAGGAAAAGATAGTCGGAGCCAAAGAAGGCTCTGGCTATATGAAGACCACACCCGGGCTAGCTTACAAGTGCGGTCCATATGCGCTTAACGCCTTGCTCAATCTAGACGGCAAACAAAAAGGTGAAAACCCAATACTCAAAAGTGCCCAGTCAACAAAAGATGGGACAAACCTTGCTCAGCTAAAAGAGTGGGCTGATCAAGTTGGACTTAAGTATCGACTGGCTAAACGCTCTGTCGGTGCACCTTTTGTCTATCCAGCACTAGTCCATTGGAGGCTAAATCACTTTGGAGCTATTGTTAGAAAGGAAGGCTCAAGTTATGTGGTCAAAGATCGCACTTTTGATAGTGACGCTCAAATCTGGCTCACTGCCAAAGCATTGGAGCAAGAGACCGATGGGTATTTTTTAGTACCAGAAAATCAGCCGATACCAGACGGTTGGCAGCCACTATCGGTAGAGGAGGCATCCAAGGTCTATGGCAAAGGTAATGCCACCTGGCATGCTGGACAATGGACAGGGTGTGCTACCAATCAAGGATGCATACAGCAACACTGTGGAGATTGCCTTGCAACTCGAGCAAGCTCCTGTGATGAAGGGCAAGGCGGACTTAGAGGCGGTGGAAGGGCGGGCGGAATGCCAGTGGCTACAGCCAACACAGCACTCTGTACACTACACATAAGCGATGTTCCAATGGCATACGCCCCTCCACTGGGAAAGGAGATTAAGTTCGGTATAACCTACTCACACTTAGAGATGAACGAGCCAAGTAATTTCAGCTTTACCAATGTGGGACACGATTGGAATTTTGGCTGGTGCGCCTACCTCACTGTCGATCCAGTGAGTAGTGTTGCCACGGTGAGATTGAGAGGCGGTGGTAGCGAGATTTGCACACCCAGTGGTGGCGTCTATCCTCCAGACTTTTTGTCTCTAGCGACATTAGAAAATGTGGGAAGTGGCGTATATCACCGCAAGCTGCCTGATGGCACAGTAGAAGTCTATGACCAGGCTGACTCAGCTTCACCGCCGCGCATATTTCTCACGCAAGTGATCGACCCGCAGGGTCAGTCAACGCTGATTCAGTATGATTCTGATTTTAGGATAACCACAATTACAGACGCGATTGGTCAGGTATCGACTGTTTCGTATATTTCAAATACTTCATCAGATCCTGGGTTTTACAAAATTGCCGGAATACAGGACCCTTTCGGTCGCAGCTTTTCTCTGACCTATGACGCTGCTGTGGAGAATCTCATAGAAGTGACCGACGTAATAGGCATGAAGTCTCAGTTTGCCTGGGACACTGGCACATCCTTTATCTCGCAGATGACCACCGAATATGGTACCACCAGCTTTTACAACTATGTGCCAGGTGTTGACCTGGTGCCAGCGCGCGGGCTGAGATTTACTCTGCCAGACAAGTCCGCCTATGTAATCGAAAATTGGCTCAACGAGCCAAAGAGTACCTACATCTGGGACCGCCACACGATAGCGCTGTATCCTAATGATCCGGTAAACAAAGATTACTCGCACTGCGAGAAGATGCGCTGGACATACAACAATGATACTGGCCAGCAGATGCCAGCCTTGCAAGAGTTAAAACATCCTCTCTTGAGACTGCATCAGTCTATATCAGGCATCCTGATCAGGCCACTATCAATTATTCGGGCTCCAGCAATCTGCCCACAGAGGTCAAGCAGGACTTAGGCAATATGGTGGTTGACGCTACTATTGGTGGTACGGTCACACCAGGCTATGGCATAGCCTTTTTGATTGATTCGGTCTATGCCGGATATTCACCTGTGAGCGGAGACACCCTTGCAGACGTAGCTAGAGAGCTAGCTCACTCGGTCAATACAAATACCGATTATCAATCCAGAGGCATATCTGCTGGCGCATGCGGCAATGTCGTCAGCCTAAAGACTGAGCAAACAGGTCTAATCCGGTACAACTACTATCAGGTACCGGGTGGCACCGCCAACATGACATTTAAGTCTCACGAGAGGCAGACTGTAACTGCCACTTTGACTGGCACAATCGCATCCGGTGACGTGGTGACCATTTTTGTCAACCCTGTATCTTTGTTTGGTGTCACGGCCAACTACACTGTGCAGCCGGGAGATACCGCGGCAAGCATCTGTACGGGGATGGCGGCAGTATTAAACGCTAATGGCACATTTTTAAGCTACGATGGCACCGCGGTAGCAAGTGGCAGCACTATAACGCTGACCTCGTTTTGCCAGGAGCCTCTGTCTTACAGCACTGGCACTACTGGCAGTGAGCAGTTCGCCTATTCGAGCATGAGAAACGGCACTGTGCAGTTAAAAGAAAACAGCTTCAATAATATTGGCAAGTTACCCTCTGTGTCTATGATAACTGAGACAACCTACGCAGTCTAATTTAGAGTAGTGCATAAGCCAAAGACATAGTAATTCCACATTCAGTCGATATCCACCGCATCTGCTCACCTGAGTGCTTGCATTGGTATCGTATTTGGTTCATGCTGAGCTTTGCAATGGAGGGGATCATGCAAACACCACCATCAGATGATTTACCGCTGAAGCAGCGTCCGAGCTATTGGACTAGGTTTATTACGGAGTCCAGAGAATACCCATCTGGCATTACAGCGTTCATCAAGAAAAAGGGTGTTGGAAAATCTCTGTATTATCATTGGGTCCGTAAGCTTAAGCCATTTCACCCCGAGTGGAATGATCTTGGAAAAGATCGCCAACATCATCTGAAAAGAGCTGAGTCCAGGGCAGAACGAGAACTTCCGAAAACGGAAGTTTCAGAACGTCCACGGCGGCGTTTCTTTTCAGCTGCAGATAAGAAACAAATTTTGGATGAGATAGATACTACTCCGACGGGCAAGGTGGCAGCAATACTCCCGCAGAGAAGGGATTTATTCATCCGCTATCCAGAAATGGCGTCAGGAAGAAAAAGAACGCGGACTGGAAGAGAAGAAGAGAGGTCCGAAAACAAATTCCGGAACTGAGGAAATCAAAAAACTCCGCATTGAACTTGCGCGCTCACAAAAGCTCCTCGCACGGGCGAATGAGGTTATTCAACTCCAAAAAAAAGTTGCGGAAGTCTTGAGAACCCATCTGGAGGAAGGCGATACGATAGGCTGATTCAGGAAGTCGAAAGAGCAACGCAGGAAACAGGCATTACCGTGAGGACCGCATGCGCAGCAGGGACTTCAATATCGACCTTCTATCGACGAACAAGGAAGAACCTTGCTCCACCACAGGTCCATCGAAAACGACCTTCCCATAGAGGCGCTGTCGCTGGCTGAAAGGGAGCAAGTACTATCTATTTTAAACTCGGACCGATTTGGCGACAAACCACCAGCACAGATTTATGCGGCATTGCTCGATGAAGGCGTGTACCTGTGTTCGGTGTCCACAATGTATCGGATACTCGTCGAGAACGATCAAGTACAAGAAAGACGCAACATTTTGCGCCACCCCGAATATGTAAAACCAGAACTTCTGGCGACTGGGCCGAATCAAGTTTGGTCATGGGACATCACCAAGCTTAAAGGGCCAAGGAAGTGGAAGTTCTACCACTTGTACGTGATTATCGACATCTACAGCCGCTACGTTGTGGGCTGGATGATCGCCGACAGAGAGACCGGTCTACTGGCAAGAGACCTCATAGAGGAGACATGCAAAAGGCAGGACATAGAAGAAGACCACCAACTCTATATTCATGCTGACCGTGGCGCATCGATGAAATCAAAGAGCGTGGCTCTCTTGATGGCTGACCTGGGAATCACAAAATCGCATAGTCGCCCGCACGTCAGCAACGACAATCCATTCTCAGAAAGCCACTTCAAGACACTGAAGTATCAGCCGCTCTTTCCAAGACGATTTGGCAGCATCGAGGATGCACGGCGGTTCTGTCGTGATTTCTTTGACCGCTACAACGAGGAACATTATCATTCCGGCATCGGCTACCTGACTCCATCTATGGTTCATTACGGAGCCGGAGAGGAATGCAATCGTCGAAGACACAAAGTACTCTCGGACATATTTGAAAAGTTTCCAGAGCGCTTTGTTAAAAGGGCATCCCAAAGTGGCTGAACTCCCGTCCGCGGTTTGGATCAACCGTCCACAAGAACCAAACGCATTTGATACCGTGGCAAGTATCACTATTATCAGCGACTCTGGCGTTAGTGTCTCGTAATATTGGTTATGTATCAAACCAGTAGAAGGAAAATGCCCATGCAGTGGACGTTTTCCTTCTACTGGTTTGCGCGAAGCGAGTTTTGGGGGACCCTTAAAGGGTCGAATTCGGCAAAAATGCCTGAAATACTTTATGTCATTTTTGCAGCGAAATTATCCAAGGGCGATGTATCGTTCAACGGCGAACTTTGTTTTTACACTGACTCTAAATTACAATGAAAAAGTGTCTCAAAACTATTGACACATTCCGTCCAGCTCGCCCAACGTCACCACATATGCTGCAACCACAAGCGGTGGCGCAACCGCATCCATCGCGATGGGCTACACCGATAACTTTGTGGAGAATGCTGTGTTTGGTGGTACCAAAACCACTGGTGATGTTTTGACTCTGACTTTTAAGGATGCCGCCCTTAGCGGAGGGCAAAAGTCAATTAATTACACAGTCTTGTCTGGGGATAACCTCACATCGATTGCCACTGCGATAAAGACTGCAATCAATGCAGATACCGACATGCAAGCTCTCGCTGTCACTGCTACCTCCATAGGGACTGCGCTCACCATCAAGTCCACATCGGCAAATGCCACGACCTATGCTCAGTCAGTGAGCACAGGAGCGACAGAGACAATTGCCCTGTCGATAAATCAAAATGGACCAGTGCGCATCGGTATCGGAGGCAGCAAGACAACTGGCGATACCGTGTCGATAGTTGCATTTGATTCTGGACTGACAGGTGGCACCGAGACGGCCTCATACAGCGTGCAGTCTGGCGATAACCTCTCAGCCATTGCTGCTGGGCTAGCAGCCTCGATAAATGCCAACACCGACCTCCAGAGTATTGGTGTATCCGCATCATCGAGTGGGCAGGTTTTGACTATTAGTTCAAATTCTCTCAATGAGACAACATACCGAGTCACGACCAGCTCGACAGCTACAGAGATAGTCTCAGTAGACTTGCCGCCAAATGGTACACAGACCACGGTGATAGGCGTGACCAGAACAACGGGCGATGTGCTAACACTGACCGTATATGATGCTGGTCTCTCTGGTGGCTTAGAGGCTGTGGCTTACACAGTCCTCTCCGGTGACACGCTGACTAGTATTGCCACCAACTTGACCGCTGCGATAAATGCCAATATAAATCTCCAGGCAGTAAATGTATCTGCCACCTCTAGCGGCACCGTAGTATTTGTCAAATCCAACTCGTTAAATGCCACCACTTATGGCAAGTCATTAAGCGGAGGAGCGACAGAGACGATTGCGCTGGCACCGTCGACTAGTGCCAATCTCTATGGCTACAACAATCTCAATGAACTGACGAGCATCGCGGCTGGCGGTCCCACCAAATTTGAGGGCAATGCAAATAAGGCTTTAACGGCTGCGTCTGTTAACAGCAATCCCGCAAGACTTTTGGATTCATTGAAATTTGAAGCTAATCCATCCCTCAGCAACGGTGCAAATACTGTGCCAGTTGCTGTGACCGATGCAAACAGCACAACTGTGACAAATAACTACTGGGTATCCACCAATGGTAGCGCGAGTGCTACGCCCACTTATGACGCGAATGGAAACATGACTAGTGATGGAACGAACTACTATCTTTGGGATGCTGACAATCGCCTAGTAAAGATCACTTATCCAGGAACATTGAACAATAGCCAGTTTGCTTACAATCCGTTTAGCCAGGCTGTAACAATTACCGAAATTAGTGGGGGAAGCCTTATTGGATTAGACCAGTTTGTACTCACCAGCGCGACCATGCATGAGGTGCGCAACGCTGGCGGGAGCGCTGTAAAAAGTTTCTTCAGCTTAGGCCAGATCAATTCGGGAACTAGCTATTTCTACGGACAAGATCTGATTGGCTCTGTTAGAAGCTTGACCGATAGCTCTGGTGGCTTAGCTGCCAACTATAGTTTTGATTCCTATGGTCGTGCCTCAAAGCTCTCTGGCGCTGACGCGTCAGATTTTCAGTACGCCGCAACCTATTTTCATGTACCGAGTGGGTTAAACATTGCTGTCAGACGGTTCTACAATCCAGTTCTGTCGCGATGGATTAGCCGAGATCCCATTGGGGAATCCGGCGGCACTAATTTGTACGACTATGCAGTAAACAACCCAATTTCTATTGTTGATCCCTCTGGATTGGATGTCATTGTATTATTGAAACCGTCTTCCCTTGGAGGTATTGGGCACTGTGCAATTTTAATTGGCAAAGACAAGGACCCATATGATGATAAAACTAAATATAGTGGTTGGAATTTCTGGGAAAGTGGCGCCCTTGGACCTCAGTCTTATCTAAGGCTACGGGACTTTTATGCCGGTAAAAAGGATTACTCAAGAAGGAATTCAGCATGGTTTGAGAAACCCCCCAAAGAGGACGCTCAGGGAAACGCTGCTGCTCAAAAGTCTTTGGACGATGGCTACGATTTTTTTAGCAATAATTGTGCGGATCTTTGTCGTAAGGCTGCGCAAGCTGCCGGGATAGATATGGGTCCCCAAGAATGGCCAGCATCTACGCCAAGAGGTCAATTCGAGGCCGCCAGACGCGCCGGAGGCAAGCCGCCACCCGAAAACTAAACCAAGTAACTTTTATAAAAGGGCCAGCATCCGTTGCTGAGTGGGATTTGAAGAACAATATGTAAATTTGAATAAAAGTTGTCCCTCGCAGCTTTTACTAATTGCCCTTGTCTTCGATAGAAATGCGATCTACAAAGTAGAGCCCAAGCTTTGGGTGAATAAGCATCTTTGAGTCCAACACATGGAAAGCTTGAAACAGCCATGTTGTAATCATTTTCTGCAGATGCATAGTTTGATTGCTTTTCAAAGAGTTTTGCGCGCCTTATCAAAGCGATCCTATCCTTCAGGTTTATCATCAGGTTTAGGCACTCCTCATAGTCCTTTTCGAGACTGTTCTTCTCACAAAAGTCAACATAAATGTATCTCCAAGATGGATCTAGGTAAGTTGCTCTTTTGAAGTCATGGTTAGCCAAACTTATCTCATTAATCTCGGAGAAATAATAACCTCTGTGGAAAAAGATAGCACCTAGTTTGCGTTCAATGTCTCTTCTTTCTGGTCCTTGCAAGTTGACAAGTTGTTTTTGTAGAAAATCAATCACTAACTCATAATCTGCCAATGCTGCTTCTCTACTTCCATGTACGAGTAGAAAAAGTGCCCGACCTGAGAGCCCTTCGATCAAGTCCACCGCTATCAGCGCATTCAAATCATTTAGGGCAAGATCAAAGCTCTTCTCGCGTGAATAAAACATAGCTCGTTCATAAAGATAAATTTTCGGATCTGATTTCACAAGCTCATTGATCGCATCCCGAACCACATTTTTATCGGTGCTTTCTCTGAATAAATGATATAGATGCTGGTTAGTGTTTGACATTGACCAATTAAGAACTCATCATTGTTAAATCGCTCGTAAACTTCAGAGACCTATTATGTTACTCATGATAGGTTGTTTTGCTACTGAAGTCCATTTTAGAACACACTTTATGATGTGTTGCCCCTGACCTTGATAGTTGGTGGTGAGCATGCTTTCGATAATACAAAAGTTCGGCAATTCTATTGCTGCCATAGGTAGGAATATGCTTGACGCGCATTCGAAGGATCGATGGGGAGGAATGAACCTAATCATTCTCCGCATAACTTGCCTTTTGCTTGTTTCAGTAATGGCGAATGGATTTCTCTCATACGGACGAGATTGCGCTGTTCATTCGCGGTTTACGTCAAAGGAAAGTGATTCCAGTCATCAACATAAAATCCTTAATCAGTCACCCAATGTAGGCAATATTACCTACAAGTTGAAGAGAGTTTCTGCTTGTGGAACTTCCTTCTTAAACGTACCACCAGGCACGTATTGTGTTGTAGAAGATATGGAAATTTATAATGGAGGGCGAAGCACTGTCCGCGTTACATCCCGAGCTTTTGAGATAAGGACCGACGCTGGACGTAAGTTTCAATCGGGCGTTGGGAACGAGTTTAATCTAAAGAGTGGTCAGAGTGCTTCGTGTATGCGTTGGTTGAAAGAGACTTCCATACTCACCCGAAGTTAGTTTGCCGCAAAATGCACATTTCATTTGATTTACCGTGTGAAAAGCTTCTGATCCCTAAAAGGTAAACACTTGACCGCGAGCATTAGCCACCCGTTCGCGCAATTGGGCCGGTCATTCTTACCGACCTGACCGCTTGATTAATCAGCGTTCTCAGTTAAGACATTGAATTCTTCTAGCAATGTCAGGCAAGTTTTTGCCAGCTCCAATGCTTCACTCAGTGGCTGTACACCGAAGGACAAACCTATGGACGTCTTAACTTCCAATATGTGACATTTGTCTTTACCTACCCAGTCTAAATAACCTATTTCCAAATAATCGAAACTTCGATACTCTCTCAAGCATTTTTGAAATAGAGGATCTTGGACCAATTTCTCGCCATCACCTTGATCATTGCAAGTGGCAATAAATGAATTTTGCAGGGCTGTATCTTGAAAGGAAAGTATGTGGGGCTGGCCCAAGCGAGTACCGCGACTCTTTAGTATTCGGTAGGGAAGGAAAAAGCCCAACCACTTTTGAACATTCAACGGTTTATTTTTCCCTGGCAATTTCGAATTGCCAGTCTTTCTCTGCAATTCAAAGCGTATGTCTTTTTTCTTCAGTATAGGGCAAGAGACCTGGACTTCTGCTGAGTCATACGACTGAGTCTTGGTGAGCATGGCGCGAAACTCAATGTTCCATGTTCTGAAATTGGATTTTACATATGCGTACTCAACGAGGTCACCCAAAGAAGGCATGTTAGAAGGCTTATCAGGATTTATAAAACTGCCCATAAACCATTTAGTAAAATCAGACTGAATACCTACAGCGTCACGTTCGTCCAGACCGGCCTTAACACTAAAGGCACCTCCTACTTGCTCTGCAAATTGCGCAAAAACCTGCTCAAACCTTTTGAATGATGGCATTTTGCTTGCACCATTAAATTCTTGATTCTTATTGTCCATAAGTGCCTTAAGCAGATCAAGTCTGGGTCCTAATCTAAGCTATTCGGAAACTGGCAATGCTAAGCACAATCTTAGCATAAGTACTTAACTGAGGTGGCTACAGCTTGTGCACAATGATGTTATTGCCAATTCAGACGTAACCTATGCTTTTGATGCATTAGGGCGCACCACCAATCGCTCGATAAACGGATCTAGTAATTCAATAGATTGGACCTATGACGCCATGAGTCGGGTCACTTCCGAGGATAATGCGCTCGGCACCTTTAATTATGCTTACGTTGATGACACTTCGGGGTCTTCCAACGGCATCAGCAGACTAGCATCTATCACATATCCAAACAGCCAGGTGACAAAGTTTGACTGGTATCCAAATCAGCAAGACCAGAGATTGCAGCAGATCTCCAATCTGGCACCAAGTGGTGCAACGATTTCTCAATTTAGTTACCGCTATGACCCCGCCGGTCAAATCAAGCAATGGCAGCAGCTCCAGGGCAACACCAGCCTCAACTATGGACTGGGATACGATCAAGCTGGGCAGTTAATCGATGCCGCTGCCAGTGGCGGTGTCAAAAACACAAAATACTTAAAACAAGAGCATTTTGGGACAGTTCGGCAATACGTCTGGGGAAGAAGTGTTTTTCGATTCGCGGCCAAATCAATTTGCTGGCGCTCCATATCGACCATCAATCATCTATTATCCATTTTCCGGTGGGCTCTGTGGTAACTGACAGACATTTGCAAAACTGAGTGGTTGAGAGCGCTAACCCCGAGAGTTAGCGCTATACTCCAAATCAGACATAACCACGGGGCGTTGCAATGACTAATAACCCGCTTCTGATTTCGTTTTTACGGCTGCTAGTCGCCTATCTATTAGCGTGGTTCGGCATAGTGATTGGCTTGTTGGCGCCCTTTCAAATTGCACGAACCCAACCGTCGACGCTACTAAATCCAATCCTGCCAGCTGTATATCTGTTAATGGGACTGTGTTCAACCATTCTCACTGCATGTGTTGCGATTCTAGCCGTGGCTGCTGTGGTCGCTTTTGTTATTATTCATAAATTGCCATGGTGGTCCTGTGCGGCAATTTTCCTCTCTTTTGCCGCACTGGCATATACACTCAAAAACGCCTGGGCATCCTGACGTAGCAGTGGGGGCAAGTAGACAACTGATGAGTTCTGCCGCGGATATTGACCAACAAATCTACAACTGTGTGGTAGAGTTCGTTGCCTATGTTACTTGCCTTAAGAATGAGCATATCAAACCGGAAACACGTCTCTTTCATGATGCAGGAGTCGATGGAATCAATGGTTATAACTTACTGATTGCGGTCTGCGATGAGTTTAATTTCGATCCGAAGAGCGTGATTTTTGACAGATATTTTGGTTAGGAAGGGTTTGATCTTTTGGATTTGCTTCAATGTCTGTTTGAGCCTGAGAGACGGAAGAAAGTAATAATTACAGTGTTCGATTTATACCAAGCTGCCAAGGCAAAAAATTCCCTGACTTAGCCGCCAGACCGGCAGAATGACTCCATGAACGCCCGAACAAAATACAAGCTCATATCAAGTCAATGTTTGGCGGTAAGCCTGTGCGAATCATTTTATCTGGCCGGAATGTGTCAATAGTCTTGAGACGGTTTTTCAATGCAATTTAGAGTCAGTGCAAAAACTGATCTGAGCCAGACTTGGCAGACACTCAAGAATCAACGAAGCTGCCATAAAGACACGCTCAATATTCCCCATGCTTCGTACAAGTCCGGCAATCAATCGTCACTGGCTGACTAAATGCTCCAATTAATTTGCCCTGATTGTCTACCGCTCCTGCTCTTAGCTGATAGACACCGTCAGCTTTAGCTAGTTGCTTGAGTATTGTCTCGTCGGTACTGATATCACCGGTGGTATTGTTTTTTATCGTAGAGACTGCCAGTATGCGCTCGGGTACTGAGTCTCCAGCCGCTCCGCTATAGTGCTCAAAGTAAAAGTTTGGTCTGGCTAGTTGCAATATGACTCCGCTTGCACCACTGACGCCACTGGCATCGTATCTGATGGCAGGCAGGTGCCAGTCACCTTGCCACTGTCCTCTGAGCATACCCGGCTCATTACTTGTTAGCACTGGCGTTACAGCGCTTACGCTTGTGACACTGACCTCAGGTGCAGTCAAAGTTGCTTTGTCAGGATCGCATGCCACTGTCAGCTTTATTGTCTTGATATGCTTGACCAGTAGCCAGCGTTTGTGAGCAGCCATGGGATAGTCGATAGTATGAGTTTGACCATCGGCTTTGACTTCAAACCATGAGCTGTAGTCATCGAAGTCTTTGCCCCGGTCGTTATAGTCGATAAAGACCTTTACCTTTTTATCCTTGTCGGGACTATCTATTTTGATTTTGACTTCTAGTATTTCACAGTCTATCGGGCTTAAGTCTCCACCTGCACTGTAGTAGTACTCCACTACCGGTCCTTGATCGGTGCTTGTCTTTTGCTCGGTAACATAGGACAGACTATTGGTATTACTTGTGGTGGGCACAAATGGCTTGAGTTTAAAATCACTTTGGTCAAAGTAAACTAGTCTGTACTTTGCTGGATTAGCCAGGGCTGCTTTTACATCGCTTAGATTTATCGTAGGTGATATCAGCGGTCTAAAGTCTAGAGCGACGACACGCCCTGCTGCGTCGTCGAGCAGTGGCTTTGCCACCATCCCTCTAAAAGTCAGGTCGTTTGTAAAAGTAAACGCACCATGTAGCTGGCTCGGTACATTAAAGAGTACAAGCTTTTGCTCATTGTCTAGGGTTGCCACTTGCTCTTTGATTTGGCTCTGCAAGCTGTTTATCATCTCGCCGGCTAGCTGCCAGGAGAGATTGTTTTTTTGTACTGTGACCATGCTTGCTACGATAAAGGCCGCTGTCGCCGCTATAGAGACAAAGCGTGCAATTAGTCCAGCTTTGACCGGTTGGGGACGGATAGTGCTTATCGCCAGTGTCAGAGCCAGCGCTGCACCCACTGCGGGCAGATACTCTACTCGTCCGCCAGACATGAGATTGGTCACGCCTACTATCTGTAGGCTCGGTAAAAGGGCGAGTAGCGACCAGAGCAAGAGGAAGCTTATCAGTCTGACTTTTGCTTTTATCGTCTGGTCAAATCGTACCGAGAGCATGATTAAGATGGCAAAGACAATATACAGCCCGCGGTAAATTATCCTCAGTGGGCTTGTGGGGCTAATCAGATGCTCGTTAAATGGGTGGAATATCTGAAATAGTACCTCGCTGGCAAACCAGCGGTTTAAAAGTCCAGTTGCCATAAGCTCGCCCAGCGAGCCGCTATAGCCACCATAAAAGGTGCCTAGAACCACTGTGCGCCATACTAGATAGATAGCACTGATAGCAAATTGGGTCGCAAGTGGTATCAGAGTCTTCTTTAAGGCACCACAAAACATGGCCAGGGCAAGCATGACAAAAGGCAGTGATATTGCTGCTTCTTTGCACAAGAGTGCTAGCACTAACGCTATCGATGCACCCAAGGTGTGGATTTTACTCTTTGACTCGATGACAAAGCTAAAACAATAGAGTGCCACCAGATAAAAGAGAGTCGAGATCAGATCGCTCCTCGATAGTATCCAGGCTACCGCCTCTGAGTGAGTAGGCAAACAAGCAAATACCAGTGTGGCAGCCAGTGCATAAAAGTTTGTTGTGCCACTATCGAGGTTGATAAATAGTTTGAGCAGACGTTTAAATAGCTGGCAGGCAACAAAGCAGTTAAGCAAATGCAAAATGATATTGGTGGCATGATAGCCTGCTGCAAAGCCCTGATATAGCAGATAGTCGATTGCCAGGCTGACTTCTGTCAGTGGTCTGTAAAAGCAAATAAAACTAGTGTCGTTGAGCCAGGGTGTATAGAGTATTGATAGCAGCCGGCCAGGTCTATCGCCAAAGGCTCGATACAAAAAATCAGTGTGAAAAAAATCATCGCAATGAAACGACGCAGTCAGCGTATTTGCAAAGCTCAAAACAACGACTGTTGTGAGTAAAACAATTGCTAGCAGTTGAGGCTTATTTTTCGACTTTAAAGCCGTCGGTTCCATTTTTGTAGTTGAGCACTGCAGCCATTTTTGTCATATCTGAGAGCATGCGTCTTTCTTTGACGCCTGTTACTTTCTGGTTTAAGTCGACAATCATGTCGCAGGACTTAAGTGCGCTTTCGACGCTAAATTCTGATACTGCCAGGTGTCCATTCTCAAGCACTTTGCTAAAGCGGCGTGCGATGCCGTCTTTGGGGCGCAGCTCAGCTCTGCTGATTTTGTTTTGAGATGCCACCAGCTCATAGCCGCAAGCTACTGTGACCGTAGGATCGGCTGGACCGGCAAACGGTCCTTTGTCGAGTTGGGCTTTGAGAGCCATGCCGTCGCCGTCAAAGTTGAGGATGCGCAAGACACCATCTTTAAAGCTGATATAGACGTCGGCATCGGCGCCAAGCGCGATGGTGCCAAATGGAGTGATGACAAATGCCATCTTAGATGGTGCTTTGACCGAGACTAAGATTTCACCACTTTTGAGGTCGACTGTGTAGTCGTTGGGTTTGGTCCAGACGCTACCGTCTTTAAACTTAAGGACGATCGAATCGAGAGGCTGGTTTTTTACCTCAAGAGGTGGAAACTGACTGTCCGCGATAAGCTGCACACCAGCCAGCGCCATGCTGGTTTGTATATTTGGTGGCAAATTGATGGGATTGACCAATTGCGGGCTGGTCACGTCTGTGGGGACCACAATGGGTGGTCTAAATGGCGGTGGGGGCGGATTAAAAATCTGTGGCGGCAGGACAACCTGGGGAGCCTGCTGTTGAGGAGCTGGCTGACCGTAGTTTTGACCATGCACGGTATAACGTGGATATGCCAGAGCCAGGGCAATAAAGCTAAGTGACATAGTGATCATCACGGCGTTGACCTTGCCGCTTTGATCAAGCTTGATTCTTGTCTTTCTGCTCATTGCGCCGCCCGTTTTTTTCTCTTCGGACATCCACTTCACCCTTTCCGCTTTTATCAAATAAGAGTATAGCCTGCAAACGGCTTCCAATAGATGTTAAGAGGCTAAGGTCAAATTTTAGGAGGACCAAGCCAAAAATTTTGTGGCTCCTTTCAATTTCCAATTATGCCTATAGGTACTAGACTTAGGCAGTCAAAGGTGGATGGAAAAAATGCAGGACTTCGAAAAATTGGGTGTTTTTTATCTCGGGCGTCAATTTGACCTGGATAAAAACAAGGCATTGGATGACCTCGTCCTTTATGACTCAGCGGATTTGGTCACTCACGCAGTCTGTATCGGTATGACCGGCTCCGGCAAGACCGGACTTTGTCTGACTTTATTAGAAGAAGCGGCAATGGACGGCATTCCGGTCATCGCAATCGACCCTAAGGGTGATATTGGCAATCTGCTTTTGACCTTTCCTGAGCTAAATGCAGCTTCATTTGCCCCCTGGGTCGATGAGGACGAAGCCCGTCGCGAGGGGCTATCGGTGGAGCAGCTTGCCAGTCGGGAAGCGGACAATTGGCAACGTGGACTGCAAGAGAGCGGTCAAACGGCTGAGCGCATCAAAGTCCTCAAAGAAAAATGCGAAATGGCTATCTACACACCAGGCGGCACAGCCGGACGCGGTGTATCTATCCTGCAGTTTTTGAGCTGCTCGGATAGTGAGACCATGGATGATAGTGAGCTACTGGGTGAGCGAGTCACGACCGCCAGTACGTCTATATTGTCGCTATTGGGGCTCAGTTGTGAGGACACAAGCAGCCGTGAGCACGTGCTTTTATCGTCTATTTTTGCCGCTCTATGGGCTCAGGGTAAGAGCATCGCCCTGGATAGTCTGGTGGGGCTAATACAATCGCCACCTCTGGAGCGCATCGGGGCACTAGATCTTGAGTCTTTTTATCCAGCCAAGGAGCGTTTTGCTCTAGCACTCAAGCTCAACAATTTGTTTGCCGCCCCTGGATTTAATAACTGGCTCAGTGGTGCCCCTTGATATCAATGAAATGCTTTATACCGATAGCGGTAAGCCGCGCATTGCCATTTTTAGTATTAATCATCTAAACGACGCTCAGCGTATGTTTTTTGTCACACTGCTAGCTAATCAAATGATCTCCTGGATGCGCACCAAATCAGGCACCAAGAGCCTCCGCGCTATGTTTTATATGGACGAGATATTTGGATATTTCCCTCCTGTAGCCAATCCACCCAGTAAAACCCCGCTACTGACTCTGCTCAAGCAGGCTCGTGCTTTTGGTCTGGGACTAGTACTGGCTACTCAAAACCCTGTAGATCTCGACTACAAGGGACTCTCTAATGCTGGCACCTGGTTTATCGGGCGACTGCAGACTGAGCAAGACAAGCAGAGAGTGCTAGATGGACTGGAGAGTGCCGCCCAAAACGCTGCTAGTCATGGACTTGATCGCAGTAAGCTATCAGAGGTCCTGTCTCGGCTTGGTAAGCGCGTTTTTCTCATGCACAATGTGCATGAAGATAGACCAGTCGTTTTTCAAACGCGTTTTACTATGTCTTATCTGCGCGGTCCTTTGACCCGGACCCAGATCAAAAGTCTAAGTGGCAGAGCACTCGCTGGTGGTGGCACTAGTAGTAATTTGCAAACAGGTAATTTGCAAACAGGTAATCAGGCTGTCAGTACTCCCGGCGGCTTTTTGAGCAATGTCAGCGCTCCTGTACCCAAAAGTGGTTCTAGCACTGCCGCAGCGAGTCCTGCTACAAGTCCAGCAACAAGCCCTGCAACAATGTCCGCCGCAGGTCCTGCTACAAGTCCTGCTCCCAATCTGGCTGCACCGGCACCACCGGCGCCACCAAAGCCAGCCCCGGCAGTGACTGCTGCTTCTTATATGGCGCCTGTTATGGCTCCCGGTCTCAGTCAGTTTTTTATACCAGCAAAGGCAGCTTCGTTTGATCCACAAAAGGGCGAGTGGTGTCCGTTTCTTTTTGCCAGTGCTCGGATACACTTTATCGACAGTAAGAGCGGTCTTGATACTGTGCAGCAAAAGTCTTATTTGATACCAGTCTCGCTTAAAGAGTCGCCGTTACCAGCCGATTATCACAAAGCGCGCGAGATCAAGCTCAATCCAGCCGAGCTACCTATGCAAAACGATGAGCCAGAGCGCCGTTTTGCACCGCTGCCACCAGCCCTGGGGCGCCTCGATAGTTACAAGACATTTAAAAGCGATTTTACTGATTGGCTCTTTGCCAATTGTCGCTTTAAGCTCATGGCCAGTCAGAGTACTGGACAAACCATGCGCCTGGATGAGAGCGAGCGTGATTTTAAAATACGTGTAAATGAAGCTGCCTCTCAGCAAAGAGATGCAGATATCGCCTCATTGCGCGTTAAATACGCCAGTAAGATGCAGACACTCGATGACCGTATTAACCGGGCGCAGGAGCGCATCGACGCCGAGAGAGCGCAGGCTAAAAAGTCCGACATGGAAGTCGCTATCAATGTCGGTGCTACTATGTTTGGTGCACTGATGGGACGGCGTATGGGCTCGGGTACCTTAGGCCGAGCTACTAGTACTGCCCGTGGGGTCACCAAAGCTGCTAAAGAGAGAGAAGACGTAGCCAGAGCAACCGAAACACTCAGTGTGCTCGATCAGAAGCTAGCAGAATTAACTGATGCCTTTGAAACTGAGGCAAATGCTATCGCTGTGGCTTATTCTAAAGCCGCTGATGAGTTGACAGTGCAAGCCGTAACGCCCAAAAAGAGCAATATCGACATCCAGGTGATGGGCATCGGTTGGGTCAGAGGTTAATACGTCGGGTCAGAGACTAATCCGACCGGTCAGTAGATACACCAGATCAGGTACGGAAGGCTTGAGCTGTGAGGGTTGGCATGCTGCCAGTACCCCATTGCAGTTTTTCCAGCACCCTGGTCAGACCTTCGCCGCTCCAGGACCAGTGCTGTAGTACTATCATCGCTTGCTCAGTGGTGAGGAAGCCTTCTTTCATCAGTAAATGACAGCGTTTTGCTGCTTCCATTGTGGCGCGGTTTAAAATGCCAGCTTTAAGCAGACGGTCTTCGATGGCTTCGCCTGTGGTGGTAGGCGAGCCGGGCAGATGTCCCAGTCGTCTGACATCAAATGCTGTAATCAAGCCTGATAGCCTGAGCAGATGATAGAGACTGATCTCGCCGTCATAGGGTGGTTTTTCCATGTAGGATTCTTTGATGGCTTCCATCAAAGAGAGGTCGCGGCTATATATCAGGCGCAGAGCCATTGCCGCCATCAGTGGTGAGAGTTCCATACGGGCAATCATTGTTTGCAGTCGCACAGCAGAGGCAATTAGATTGGAGCTGTATATGCCAGACTCGACGATATACTCGCCGATGGTTTTGCCACCAAAATGATCACGCTCGCCTTCAAAGCGCTGCAGATCAGTATCCGACATCAATCTGGCTAAGAGTAAAAGCTCTTCCAGTTTGATAAATGGTTGTTTGGTCTCTAAGTGGTTTTCGCATGCCTTTTCAAATTCGAGCATACTAGCAGCCGACGAGAGTGCTCTTATTGCTTCTTCGGGCTGCACACGACCAGAGCGGATTACTTCCTGGGCCTTCATCGCGGCCACCAGGAGCTTAGAGCTGATCATGCCCTGTAATACCAGGATGCGCGCCAGGGGCAGACCGACATGGCGACTGAGACCGAGAGCGTCATCAATACTCTTACGTGTCAAGATTTTGGCTTCAATGAGGATCTCGCCTAGATTGCCTTCGTCTTTTAAAGGGTTGCCAGTCCAGCCCACTTCGCTCAAAACTTCTGAGATGCGGACTTTGTTGTTGCCCAGGACATTGAGGCAGTGGATAGCTAGTTTTGGTGGTAAGAGGTTTTGGCGCACTAGATTTTGCAGAGTGAGAGCGCCTTCCAGTACGCGGGTCTTGGTCATGCCGAGCATGACTAGCACCCGGCCAAGCGGCAGACAATTTTTGTGAGCAACATAAAGCGCATGGCAGAGTTGATCGATTGAGATCAAGTTAGCCTTAAAAAACATTTCGCCCAACATGCAGCGCGTGTCGCTACCAATATTTATTTCTACACTTCCCGAAGGCATTTTGCGTTTGCGGTCCCATAGAAGAGCCTACAACTCAATCATGCCTGTTGTGCTCGACTTGACCCCTTGGGTGGGGCTATATTTTTGTAGGGGTATCCCTAGTATCTTGCACAATTGCTCTTTACGCTGACTGGCTCAGTATCTTTTGCAGTTGTGCTGCTACCTCCTGGCGTTTTTGCGGCGCCAGTGCTGGGTTTAGAGGATAAGCCATGATGCCGCGCCCGACATAGGCACTGTCTAAGTCAGCGGCCCGTGGGATCAGATGCATATGAAAGTGCGGTACAGCCTCAGCCAGGGTAAAGCTATAAACCCTCTGGGGTTGGCAAAATATATGGATGGCTCTGGTCGCTCTGGCAATGACTGCTCCCAGATCATCTGCTTCGCCTGGTGTGGCATGGCTCAAGTCCAAAAAATGCCGTCTGGACTCCACTATCAAATAACCACTCAGGTCGGTCTCGTCGGAGTGTCTTACCCGGTAATGCTCGCTCTGGTAGATAAAGCGCGCCTCGCCCTCGGCAGCTGCCCGGTCACATATCAAGCAGGGCTGACTATTAGACTTTTGCTCCTGGTCATTTTGTGCGGGCATGAATTACTCCAAAATGTATAATCATAGATGACTGATTTTAGCGTCTTACTCAAGCTCATGAAAGGCTTACCAAAATCATCAAGACTTCTAGCACCGTTTATTTTGCTCTCCTCACTGCTCTTTTGCTGGCACAACCGGCAAAGGCAGAGGACATCGTCAGCTCCATTGATATGGAGGCGAGAGCTGAGCGCGACTCCACGGTGGTGGTCAAAGAGCAAATATCCGTCAAGTTTGACGGCAAGAGTCGCTTTTTTGAGCGCACTATTCCTCTGGTAAGTCCTGATGGACCTTTTGTCAGTAAAGACGGGGTTAAGCAGGGCGCTATCAGACATCTTGGTTTTAGATTGATCAAAGTGTCCGGTCAAAAAGGACCTTGCTATTATCAAATCAAGTCAGGCGCAAATGCAGCGGTGCTGCGCATTGGCGAGCCTGGTAAGACACTCAGTGGTAGCAAACAATATACAGTAGAGTATCTTTTGCGCCGCGCTTTTGACTTTGGCGATGAGCGTGCCACCTTGCCCTTTTATGTGCTCAGGGCTGACAATCCATATAGAGTCGATTATCTCTCCACGCGCTTAGTGCTACCGCAAAAGGTCTTGCCAGCCAAGCTGGATGGCTCTATCGAGGTGCCCAATAGCGCTGGCTCTAAGCCCACCTGGCAAAGCCGTGTGGACAAGAGCGATGGGCTTTTGATGTTTACTGTATCTGACTTGCCAGCGGGCACTGCTTGTGTCTTTAGAGCCGGCTTGCCAGCTCAGGTACTGGATAAGCCCAGTTGGCTACAAAGCGCTGGTCAATTTGCAGTTGATTGGTATCCTCTGTTTTTTTTACCGGCACTAACTGTTTTTGCCATTCTTGCTACCTGGTTTAATTTTGGGCTCAGACCCCTGGCTGGTTATCAACCACTGAGTGCCGATGCTGCTGGCTTTTGGCTGGCGCCAATTGAGCTGGCTGCCTTACTGAGAGGACGCACAGACAGACGTGACATAGCGCTATGTCTATTGGATTTGGCTCGTCGGGGCTTTTTGCAGGTTTTTGCTATCGACACAGACGGCGCTGGTTTGGCCCTCAAGAGACGTTTTGCTTTTAGCTCAGAGATAAGCGGCGACGGCTTGCAGCGCACTATAGATGACGAGCAACTGGCAAGTTATGAGCGCGAGATACTGGAGCACTTATTTACTGATGGCTCTGGTCAGCATCCATTGATGATTGATGACTTTGCCAGCGCCGCTCCTAGACTAGGTAATGCCTGGGACTCTATAAATAAGCATATTTTTGACAAAGAAATATTCTGGGGCAGACCAGGATCCTTTGGCTATGCTGCTTTGACCATGGGCATTTTAATGATTGTGCTTGGTTTGATTATGACTTCTGCCTTTGCTTATCAGCCTGCTGGTCCGTGGGGACTGGGGCTCGTAGCCTCTGGTATAGTATCGCTGGTGATGGCACGGCTGATGCCTGTTTATACTGTGCGCGGTCTCAAAATGCGTGCGTCAGCAAGGGCTGCACTCAAAGCGCATGGCATAACTGATGGCGATAAACTGCCTGATGATAAGCTACCGATGCAGTGGCATCTGGAACTATCTGGGCAAAATTTGCAGTCTCAATTGCCCTGGTGCAATATGACCGGCGGTGATCCACAATCGGTCAGTAAGGGTTTATCGGCTGTGGTGGACAAACTTAACGACGCTCTGGCGCCTTTGCCATAATACTGCCGGCAGTGCTGTTTACCGGGCGGCTATCATTGGGCGGTTGCTTAGTGGCAGTTCGAGCTTGTCAGTGGAAACATTTTTGACCAGTCTGAGGTCTTAGTTGCCATGCTCTTGAGAGCAATGAACCAAAGGGTTTGACTGTACACTAGGGTGATAAAGAATTGCCAAAGTGGTAAGGGTGTGCAAATTTTTGACTGTCAAGTAGCATAAAACTCGCTAAAAGTGGAAAATGGGCTATAGAAGCTAGGCACAGGGTTAAACCTGTCCGATAATTTCAAACTGACTTGAGTACTGCCCGAGCAGTAGTTAAAACGAAGGACTGAGGAGAGTAGATGAAGAAATATAGTATTGCTAGAGTGTTGCCAGCTCTGACTCTAGCACTGGGCATGGCCTGCTATACACCCGTTAAAGCTGAGGTCAGTGGCGAAGACGCCGGACAATTTGGCTCTATCACAGTCACCAAGTTAGCTAGAGATGGACTGGCCGCTTCTCAAAGAGGTGACTGGCCCACAGCTTTGCAAAAGTATGCAAGAGCCACAAGAGAAAACGTCAAAGCTCCCGAACTCTTCTATGGACTTTATCAGGCTGCCTCCAGAGCCAAAGACTGGAACCAGGCCTATAGTGCTCTCGAAACCATTTTTGCTGAAGATCCTGCTGCCAAATCTCACTTGCAAGCCGAATACGGTGAAGCTTTGACTGGTGTGGGTCGGTACGAAGAAGCTATTCCAATTTTGAAAAAATCCCTTTTGACCGTTGACGCTGATAGCGCCTTTCTTAGTGGCAAAATCGCCATGATGAACGCCAAAATCGAAAAGCCAGGCGAAAAGCCCAATATCGATCCTAAAGACTATAAGTTTATCGATAAAGATTATGTCGCTCCCATCCCCACTCGTGAGATGGTGCACGGCGACGATGTCCGTCAAGATAAATCCAAGTTTGCTTTGAGCTACGAAAATCTCTTTAACTATGCTGAGTTTATCGGTATCTGTACTTATGAGGGCTTCGAAAAAGATAGAGGTGGTGACACCACATTCTTCCACCCACCAATTGCTATTTTCCACATTAATACTATTCTCAAGGGACCGCCTCTTAACCCGCACATGCCGGTTAGATTTGAGTTTCATGACAAGACCGATACCACCATCCCCAAAGACTGGAAGTTTGGTCCAGATAAGATGCCCAAAAAGGGCGAGCAGTTTTTGATCTTTGTCGAAAACGCAGTGCCTATGCGCGGTGCCTTTGAGACTTATCACGGTAGTTTTGGTCGCCAACCTGCTACCGAAGAAAACAAAAACAAGATTTATCAAATACAAGAAGCCCACCGCGGCCAACAATAGTGTGATTGCATATGACTAAGAGACGATTAACTACATTTGCAACTGCTTGCACACTCTGTCTGGGTTTGGCTTATGCCAGTCCCGGGCAGAGCACCGAGCTTGGTGGCGATGATGCCGGGCAGTTCAAATCTATTACTGTGACCAAGCTAGCTAGGGAAGGCCTGGCTGCCGCCCAATCAGGTAACTGGCCAATTGCCCTGCAAAAGTATTCGCAAGCCACCAGACAAAGCGGCGTGGATACTTCTGAACTTAACTATGGACTCTTCCAGGCTGCTGCCAGAGCCAATGATTGGAATACTGCTTATAGTGCGCTGGAGAATATCTTTAGTAAAGATCCTGATGCTAAGCCAAAAATGCAAGCTGAGTATGGTCAGGCTTTGACCGGTATCGGCCGCTATGAAGAAGCTATACCAATCCTTAAAAAAGCTCTTCTCACTGATGATGGCAATTATCTAGATCAAAAGCTTATCGCTATGGGCACTAAAATTCGCGCGCCTGGTGACAAGACAGATAGAAAAGCCGAGGATATTATCGATATCCACAAGGCGCCGCCAACGTTTGAGCCGCCGCCGCTAATCAAGGCTGATGAGGTCAATCTCAATACTTCCAAAGCGGCCTTAAACTATCCTACTTTGTTCAGTCACTCTGAGTTTATTGCAATTTGTACCTACAAAGGCTACGAAAAGGATAGAGGCGGAGAAATCACATATTTCCACCCGCCAATTGCTATCTATCATGTCGACGAGATTCTCAAAGGACCGCCTCATGGTTCGCATTTCCCTCTGCGTTATGAGTTTCACGATCGCAGCGGAGCCAGTGCCCCTAAAGACTGGAAGTTTGGCCCAGATAAGATGCCTAAAAAGGACGAACAGTTTTTGATCTTTGTGGAAAATTTTGTCCCACTTAGAAATGCTTATGAGGCTTTTAGAGGTAGCTATGGTCGTCAACCTGCCACCGAAGAAAACAAAAATGCTATCTACAAAATCATTGAGGAGCACCGCGGTCAGCAGTAGCTGCCAATTGTTTAACCAGATCTATAATTGTCCCGAGCTATAAAAGAGGAAAAGATGTCCAAGTTTAAAACAGCTACTATGCTTTTATCCCTCAGTGCCTGTCTGGTGTTAACCGACCTTGCCTGCTTTGCGCAAACTGCACCCGGATCGCGCAAAGAAATGATCCACCGTAGTCTTCTTGAGTGTTATTCCAAAATGGGTAGAGGGGCTGAAGTGGGGCAAGAGTACGCCACTTTGATTGCTATCAAGCCCAATGACGCTCTTTTGCATTACAACTATGGCTATCACCTGCTCACCGCTGGTAACATGGCTGGCGCCGTATTGCATTATAAGCGTGCGACTCAACTAGATCCTGCCAATCAACCCTATCACGCAGCGCTCGGTAATCTTTTGATGCAACAAAAGAATTATCAAGGCGCATTGCTTGAGTTTGGGCGGGCTGGTGAAGCCGGTCGCGGACCCTATGAGCAAGTACAAAAGTATATCCAGCAGCTGGAGCAACAGCGTCAGTACAACACCATGCTCAAGCAGCAAGCTGCTCCTAAAAAGAGTGGTGCTGCTGCCGCAAAAAAAACAAACGACGACGACGACGAATAAATTCTTGTGCAAATTCAGTCCTCGTGCAAATTCAAAAAGGAAAGAGCTGGAATTATTTCCGGCTCTTTTCTTTTGTTATGTCTTTTGGTCAATCGTCTAATTGTTAGTGCCCGACAGAGGCTTCGCTGCTTTCGCTTTTGACTTCTTCAAAGATGTCGTTATCGAGGACAATTTGATTGCGTCCTCGTTTTTTAGCTTGATAGAGTCTAGCGTCGGCGATTTTTACCAGTTCAAAGACTGATTCACCATCGATAGGATATTCGGCGATGCCACCACTAAAGCTGTTGCAAAACTCCTCGCCTTTGTCACCACTAAATGTGATACTGCGAAATTCATCAAGCACGCGTTGCACAGCTAGATGCATTGTCGCTTTTGTTTCGCGCTTAAAAGCCAGCATAAATTCTTCACCGCCCCATCTACCGCGCAGGTCATCTACCCTAAAGCGTCTGGATAGCAGCTGCCCCAATCCGGCCAAAACTTTGTCGCCAGCCAAGTGACCATATGTGTCATTGACCTTTTTAAAATGGTCCACATCAAGCAGACAAACAGTAAAAGTCGATTTGAGTCTTTGTGCTTCGGCTAGTATGGCGCTCAGCTGTTCACTAAAGGCGCGTCTCAAAAGTAGTCCTGTCGTTGTGTCTTTGTCAGAACGATCTCTGAGCATGCGAGAGCGGTCTAGCCTGACTTTTACTCTGGTCAACAGTTCTTCGTTTACAACAGGCTTGGGCAGATAATCGTCGCCGCCAGAGCGGAATGCTTCCAGTCTAGCTTCGACACCGGTTTGACCCGTTAAAAAGATGATTGGTAAATCTTGCCAGCGTGGTATCTGTCTGAGCATACGACAGACTTCAAAGCCGGTCACGCCAGGCATCATCACGTCGAGCAAAAGTAGCTCAGGTGGATATTCTTGCATGGTATCGAGGATTTTTGCCGGGTCATTGAGAATGCGCACGATCATGCCTTCATTGCGCAGTACCAGTGCCACTGTATTACAGAAAAACTCATCATCGTCGCAAATCAAAATACGTGGTCGGCCACCCTGTCGGATGTTGACTAAGTGCTGTACAGCTTTTTCGAGGGCGTCTGATTGCAGCGGTTTGTCTAGATATAGTGAGGCTCCAGCGTGGGCAGCCTCTACTCTGTCTTTGACCAGAGCCTGTCCGGAGACAAAGGCCAGAGGGAGGTTTTCGTAGCCAGGTAATTCTCTCAGTTGTCTGGCCAGACTAAAGCACAGCTCTGGATTTTCGGGCACCACATTTATCAGTGCGGCATCCAGAGGGTAGACTACAGCTTGCTCCAGTGCTTCTTTTATGCCAGAGGCCTGGACTATATCCACGAGTCTTTGCTTGCCGAGTTCTGAGACTATATCCAAAAAGCCCCGGTCATCGTCCACCACCAGTATCCTGGTCATGGCTGGATTGTGCGGTGCTGGCTGTGGTTTGTGTCCTGAGCTTGCTACCGCTTCATTGATTTCCTGACATTCAGAGTCGCCTGCTTCTTTGACTTCCAGCAATTTGCGGTCTACGTCTGCCCAAGCGATTAGTTGTTCTTCTTTAGGTCTTTGCTGCAAATTGATGGCAGTGTCTTCGATAAAGCCCATCAGCTCAGATACTCGTCTAAAGCCCAGCGAGCCACCAGTGCCTTTGATTTTGTGAGCGATATTGCGCACTTCTTCAGTGAGTTCTATGTTGGTAGGATCTTGCTTGGCTTTTTCGATTGCTTCGGCAAGCTCATTGATGCGATTAGGTAGGACTCTGGCATATTTTGAGACAAGTGCTAAAAACATTGTCTCAAAGTCTTTCATTTTTTGAGCGGCAGCTTCGGAGCGATCGTCGTCAAAGAGTCGGTCTACCTGCGCGCCAAAGATATAAGGTATAAGTGGCTTGTGCACCACCAGTGATATCGCATGGTCGGCTGTGATTTTGCTTTTGATGGAGTCTACATGCTGCTTACCGGCTCCCACCAGTATAAGCTTGGCTGTAAATCCACTGCGCCTGCGCTCCAGTAGCCAGGGCAGCTCAGTACTATCGTTAAGTGGACTAGACAAAATTACTAGATCGCAAACATCTTGGAGCAGAGGTTCGGCTTCTTTGAGAGTGGTGGCACTTTTGATTTTGTGCCCTCGCCCTTCCAGTACAGAAGCGACCAGCTTGATAAAATGCTGGTCGCTGTCCACTATAACGATTTCTTTTGCCATTAACTCTTAACCCTTTTAGAGGTGATTCACTGCCTGTTATAGGGGCAGATCTGTCCGCAGTTTGCGAGGATTGTGCCAACCCATTTCGTCCAATGCTTCGTCAAAACTGACACGCATACGTTCGCAATAGTTGAGAGCCATAATTACTTGTTCAATTTTCATCAAGCCTTCGCGGATTAACGGCAAGCTAGTCAGGGCGGCTTCCACTGTGTTTTTATGCACTTTGCCTGCCGCTTCTAGTATCTGCACCACATCACCGCCATGTTTTTTGCGCACGTTGATAGCTGTGGTGAGGTCGTTTTCGGTTAATAGCTGAGCTTTTTGCAACAAATCAAAAGCGCCTTTGAGGTCTTTTGTTTGTGCTCCTTGCGGTGCTTGAGCTGGCTTAGCTTGCTGTTGTGGTTGAGTTGGTGCTGGTCTAGCACCAAGTTGAGCCGATCTGTCGAGATCGCCTTTGGTGAGGTATTGATCGATACTGCCGCCCATGGCGTGTAGACGCTTCAATACTTCAGGCGCTTTTTCGGGGGTCATTTTTTCGTCTCTGACCATCTCTTGCAGCTTGAGGGCGGCTTCTAATGTGGGTTCAGAGATAAGTCCGGCTTCTTGTAGCATGGTGCCCAATAGCACATTAGCTCTCTTATCAATTAAATGATAGTCGAGGGGGATTTTGGTTTCGGGCATGGTGGGCTGATTGTAAGCCGGCATGCTGGGGTAGCTTGTTTGCTGAGCAATTTGTGGTTGCATTTGCTGTGGCATCTGTTGTGGATAAGGCATTTGCTGCTGATAAGGCATTTGCTGTGGCGGATATGGCTGAGGTGGATAACCAGCCGGCATCATATTTGGCTGCATGCCCTGAGGTGGTTGCGGATAGCCTTGATAAGGTTGCTGATAGGGATTTTGTTGCAAATCCGGTACCGGTGGGTAGCCGCCCATCGGTGGCTGTTGATGCATCGGTGGCTGCATAGGCACTTGAGGCATAGGAGCCGGTGCTGGAGCGGGAGCTTGAGGCGCCATACCACCACCCATCCCTGATAGACCAGACATGGTACTGCCGGGTGCGCCCATGCCGCCTCCCAGACCACCACCGAGTCCACCACCAAGACCGCCGCCCAGTCCACCACCAATTGGTGCACCAAAGGCGGGAGCTGCTCCTGCCGCTGGTTCCTGGATGTCTTCTGTAATAAGTGTAGGGTCGGCTTTGACTCTTAACTCTTCGGGGATACTCAGTCCAGTCGAGGCACTGCCAGCTGACATAGAGAGGATATCGTACATAAATTCGAGGTCTTGGGCAGCAAAGGGTTGTGTCCACACTACCTTACTATTGCCGTCTATTTCTTCGTAGAGTGTCCAGACCGGGTCTTTAAGATTTTCGTCCCACTGTACGGTGATGATAAAGTTTTTGCGGTCGCCGCCGGACCAGGGCATTTCAATCAGTGTGCCGCGCTTGTTTTGCGCTTCTTCGAGCAAAACTCTGACTTTGCTCATAGAAGGGCAAGCTGCTTCTTGGGGCAGTCTTAAACGGCGTGCACCGCCTGCTGAAGGCTCTTCGTTTGGTCTTTTGGGAGGTAATTTATTCATAGATTCCTCGGATTGCACTCTATTTTGTTATTCCACGGCTTTAACTAGTTTATAAACACTACTTAGCGCCATTGATGGTGAAATTTACAGGAAGCTCTTGCCAGCACGAAAGATAGTCCTTTTGCAACTGCGGCGAGTCGAGGGCCAGTCTGGTCGGTATGTACGGCAGGCTGCTCTCAAACATAAATGCCAGAGTATTGCCCTGATAAACAGGCTTTAGCTCGGTAGAGCTGGCTTTGTCAAAAGTATCGCGGTCAGGTCCATGAGCCGAAAGCGTATTGTGCAGGGAGCCGCCGCCGGGTACAAATCCTGTTTGCTTGGCATCATAGACACCAAAGATTAGACCCATGTATTCGCTCATGACATTGCGGTGATAGTAGGGCGGTCTAAAAGTGTTTTCGGCCACCATCCATCTTGGCGGAAAAATCACAAAATCCACATTGGCTGTGCCGGGGACTTCGGAGGGCGAAGTAAGCACAGTAAAAATGGATGGATCTGGATGGTCAAAGCTGACTGTATTTATAACGTTAAAGCGTGACAAGTCATATTTGTAGGGCACATAGTTGCCGTGCCAGCCCACAACATCGAGGGGCGAGTGGTTGATTTTGGCGTTAAACAAATTGCCGCAAAACTTGGATGTGAGGACAAAGTCGCCGCTGACATTTTCGTACCAGGCCTCGGGAGTCAAAAAGTCTCTGGGGTTAGCCAGACCATTGGCTCCGATTGGTCCAAGCCCAGGTAGTTTAAAAGGTGGTCCGTAGTTTTCGAGGACATAGCCACGGGCAGTTTGCTGGGGCAATCTCACTTGGAATTTGATACCACGGGGAATGACTGCAATCTCTCCCGCTTTGATATTGATGATACCAAACTCGGTGCGCAGCTCAAGTCCGTTTTGCTCTGGCACAAAGAGCATATCGCCGTCTGAATTGTAAAAGAAGCGGTCGGTCATGTCTTGATTGCAGCTATAGACATGTACTGCCGATCCTCTCAAAGATGAGCTGTCACCATTGCCGGCGATAGTGATCAGACCATCGATAAAGTCAGTGGGTGACTGAGGCAGAGCAAAAGGATCCCATCTAAATTGATTGGGGCAGGGTTCTACTTCGTTAAAAGGTCTTGAGCGCAAATCTTTGTTGGAGATACGTTCAAACTTGGCATGCAGCACCGAAGGTCTGATGCGATATTGCCAGCTGCGTAAGTTTTCGTGTCTAGCCATGACAAAAGAACTACCACTCAACTGTTCGGCATAAAGTCCGTGATTGACTTTTTGCGGCGAGTTTTGACCAATAGGAATCGTGTCCGGCTCTGCTTCCGAAGAGAAATGATTGGCAAAACCAGTCATATAGCCAGCATTGTCAGATTTTTTGTCTTCGATAGTGGACGATTTTTTGATGGTTTCTCTCATGGCTTCACTTAGCTTTTCATAAAGATGGCGCGGGCATGCTGGTCCATTTTGTTTGCTTCACTATCGCGACCAGCGGCTCTCAGCATTTTGGCATAATTTTCGTAGATGCTTATCAGGTCTTGATGTAAGGGACCAACAGCTTTTTGTTTGATTTCAAGAGCTCTTTTATAACAGGCTTCAGCCTCTGCATATTTTGCCTGTTGGCGCAGACAATTAGCCAGGTTGTTGAGAGATGACGGTAGTCTGGGATCTTTGGGATCAAATTTTTCGGCTTCTGCTACAGCGAGCTTAAATTGAGCCTCTGCCTCGCCTGGCTTGCCCTGACCCATCGCATTTTGGGCGAGCACGTTGTATCTTTCCCACATGGCAATACCTCTCAAAGAGCAAACAGAGTCTACTGGGACACCTTAAACTACAAGCGAAGACATAGTTTAGATCACTTACAACAGGTCCGCGCTACCATAGACTAAATTATTCGATTGTCACTGAGGATTTGCCAAGTGCTCAAAGAAAGTCAGGTCAAAAACCTCTGGCTCGGTATGGTTGCTTTAGCTGTCATGGGCTGTTATCCGCCATGGAGAGAGTTTGGCAGTGTCAGTAATCCTCTGGGATTTTCTCCCATTTTTGAACCGCCAAAGCTTGAGGCCGCTGCTATTGCCAGAGGCGTCACCCGCATAGATATTGATTTTTCGCGCCTTGGCATCGAGTTGTTTTTAGGTGTGGCAGCTACTATCAGCATGGTCTTAACTGCCGGCAAAACTGAGACCAAACAACCAGCATTGAGTGCTGTGCCCAATCAAGCGCCAGCCAGCGCACCGCCCAAAAACAATCTACCGCCGCTCAACACTCTCACCGTAGAGCTGCCGGGCGAGCATGGACTGGGCGACATCCTTGTCGAGTCCGAAGACGACCCTGACTACTGGGAGCCACTTTGCCGTGCTCAGGGATCTTTTTATTTGCCTAAAGGTAAAAAGCTCCAGCTTGAAATTGCCAAGGATAGACGCGTTGATTTGTCGCTTCTCAAGCGCATCCCCACCGGTCTATTGTTTTCGATAGATGCCAGTGGTAGCAAAATCACCGACGAAGATGCCAAAAAACTCTCAGCCGTTAGTGGTCTCAAAGAGCTGGATTTGTCTGGTACACCGATTTCTTCTACAGCAGTAGAGGCTCTTAAGAATATGGGCACTCTTGAAAAGCTCTGGCTCGATAATACTCTGGTGGATGACAACTGTGTGCCTTCGTTGATTGCACTCAATCATCTCAAAAAGCTCTCTTTAGAAGGCACCAAGCTCAACGCCCTGGCTCTGGAGTCACTAAAAAAAGACTTGCCAGCAACTACAGAGATTGTGGTCTAGTTTATTTTGCAATCTTGGTCTGGACGTTGACTAGCTCACGGGCTCTCTCTGCGGCTTTGACTACGGCTTTGATCAAAGTCACTCTCAGTTTGCCTTCTTCTAATTCCATCAAACCATCGATGGTGCAGCCAGCTGGAGTTGTCACTGTATCTTTAAGCAAGGCTGGATGAGCTTTTGTTTCAAGCACCATTTTTGAGGCACCGTACATGGTTTGGGCTGCTAGTAAGGTGGAAATTTCTCTTGGTATGCCCAGCTTGACACCAGCTTCTGCTAGAGATTCGATCACTACATATAGGTAAGCTGGACCACTGGCTGATAATGCGGTGACAGCGTCCATCAAACTCTCATCTACAAAGACTGTTTTGCCGACACAGGCAAAAATCGCCTCGCAAGATTTGAGGTGGTCCTGAGTGGCATGGGCACCACCACACAGCCCTGTCATGCCAGCATTGATGACACAGGGAGTATTGGGCATAGCCCTTATCACCGGCATATTGGCTTTGACGCGTTCTTGGACAAAGGTAGTTGAGACTGACGCTGCTACTGAGATCAAAAGCTGGTCAACTGTCAGCTCGTCGGCTATTTCGCGTAGCACTTTATCCATGTTTTGAGGTTTGACAGCTAAGAGGATAATATCTGCGCCGCGCACACATTTTTTGTTGTCGAGCGAAACATCAATGCCAAGACGCTCCTGCACTCGGGTCAGCGACGCTTCGCGCGCGACCGTGCCAGTGACGTCCTTAGCTTTGATGGCACCGTCTTTGACAAGCCCGGCAATAAGCGCCTCGCCTAGTTTGCCTACGCCTATGACTGCGACTTTTTTACCACTGAGCATTTTGCTTCCTCTTTTACAACTTATCAATTTTTACCACGGTTGTCAGTTTAACCATGGTCTTAGCGAGGGTTTAGTTTATAGTTTTGCTTGGTAATTAGATAACAGATAATAAAGTCATTTGTATTTGCCTATATAAGCGCTGACAATGTACAAACCTAAAAAATATGTCCGGCTTGATCTGCTGCCCCGCATGCCGCGGTTGCCAGACATACGCAATCTTTTAAACGAAGCTAAAAAAGCTCGTGCTTGTACCGTTGAGTTGCCCTGGCGCTCCGAAAACCTTGGTCTGCGTTTTTCGCTTACTGTGCGTGTTGAAGTAGGCGGTGGCGAGCCAATCTGGACCTTATATGAAGGCGAAGGCAGCAAATCAAGAGTAATGTGGAGCACCGGCTTTAACGAAGTTGAATTGCTCTATGACGTACTGACTCTATCTTTGCCTACTGATGGACCCAATATTTTTGCGCCTTTTCAAGATAAGCCTGCCGAGGCAGCGCCAAGTAGAGGCGAGCCAGTTAGTGATAGTCAGATTAGCTACGCCCGTAGCTACGAAAAAACTGGTGGAGATGCTGCTCCCAGTGACTTTTATAAGCCGACTGACTCGGCAAATGCTGCGCTCAATGCCGAGTATGCTAATTTTTTGATGACCGAAGAACCAGTAGTGGTCAAAGCCTCAAAAGCGCCTACTGAAGAATTTGAAAAACCACGCAGTACCGCACCTATGACTGCTGATTTGCCACTGCCAGATTTAGAAGCGGTGCAAGGCCAAGCTCAAGCACAGGCACAAGCACAAGCTCAAGCATCGGCACCAGCACCAGCACCAGCTCAAGCAGAAGCGCCGGCTCAACCCAATGCTCCTTTGCCTCCGGGTTATCCGCAGCCTCAGTATCCGTATCCGCCTCAACCAGGTTATGCCTATCCAGCTGGCTATCCCTATGCTCAGCCTTTTCCCCCTAACTACAATTATCCTGCCGGCTATGCTCCCGGTCCCGGCTATCCGGCTGGTTATCCTTACGGTCCTACACCATATCCATATCAGCAGATGCCTCCAGGTTATCCGCAGCAGTCCACACCAACTGACGCGCTTTCGGCGGCATCAACGGTGCCTCTATCACCAGGAGCTGCACCTGGTTATAACGGAGGCAATGCTAACGATCCTTATGCATCACATGTGGTGGCACCGCATCCGGATCTTGTCAAAAAACGTCCTAACGTTATGCTCGGTAGCTTCCTTGTGGATGCTGGACTTGTGCCCAAGGCTACTATTGATGCCGCTCTCCAGGTGCAGATACTGGTCAGCCAGGGCACACTCTCGGCGATGAAGGCAGCTGAAGCTGTCAGACGTGCTCATATACGTGGTGGCTCAGTGGAGCCAGAACCCCAGGACCACAACGTTAAACCAAACGAAATGGCTGTGCGGGTTAAACCGCAAATTGGTCAAGTGCTTGTTATGGCTGGAATTATTTCGGCTGCTCAGCTTAAGACTGCTCTTGGTCTGCAAGATGTCTTGCGCTCCGGCAATATGGCCATGGAAGAAGCGGTGCGTACCCTGGCTCAAACACTAAATACCAAAGAAGAAATCAAACCTGGTGCTTCTGATGAAGAAGCAGAAGAAGTAAAGCAAGCACTTGCTTTGCTCAAGAAGTCTGGACTATTAAACGAGCAAGATCTTGATCTCGCTCTTAAAAAACGCGCGGACAAAGGTGGGCAGGTCTCCAAAATCCTTGTGGCATCAGGCAATCTGGACAAGATTACTCTTGATGCGGCAGTTGCTTGCCAGAGACATCTCACTAGTGGCAAGCTCAAGATGGAGCAAATTGTGCCAGCCTTGCACTACTGTCAGCGTATGCGTGTATCCTTTGAGGATGCAGCCAGTGAGCTGGGTCTGACTGTCTAGCGTGGATAATGATTGCGGGGCTAATACTCCCCATAATCTGCTGTTACTGGGTGTAGGTCAAACTGCGCGTGCTTTATTAAAAGCCCTGGATGACCCTGGTAGTATATTGCAACGCCCAGATATTGGCTCCATATATGGTACCACCCGCAACGGCGACCGTGTTGCCGACTTGACTGCCCTTGGTGTGCAGCCAGTCTTGATGGGGGCAGCTGATAGTGCCAGAGAGCTTCTACAATTAGCATGTGGTGCCTATGTGCTTGTTTCTTTTCCACCTGACGGTGTGAGCGACAGGGCTCTAGCTGAGCTTGTTAGTGGTGCTGCCAAAATTGTCTATATTTCGTCTACTGGTGTTTATGGACAGACTAGTGGCAAAATCAATGAAGAAAGTGCTGTCGATAGCTCGCAAAAAGCCAGGCTACAAGCCGAAGAAATTTGGCGCGCCAGTGGCGCTATTGTGCTAAGAGCACCTGGGCTGTATAGCGGAGTCGATAGCATGTTAAAGCGAATAACTGGGGGCGACTATCGCATTCCAGGAGATGGTCACAATTATGTCTCACGCATACATCTCTATGATCTGGCTCAGATAATTATGGCGGCGTTTTTGCGTGCAGCCAGAGGTGCACTCTATGTCACCGGAGACAATAGACCAGCTACTCATCTAGAAGTCGTGCAGTGGCTCTGTCAAAAGTATCAATTGCCTTTGCCGCAGTTTGCTCCACTTGAGCAAGTCCATCAAACACTGAGGGGCAATCGTCAAATCGACAATAGTCGCGTCCTCACTGACTTGTCTGTGACCTTGCGTTATCCAACTTTTGTAGAAGGCTTTGAGTCTTAGTCAGTCTTAGTTGATGCGACGTTTGCGACAGCGAAACGGGAATTTAAATATGGTATTACCAACGGTGACATCGACCTGGACGTCTTGATCGCGCGGATAGAGAAAAAACAACTCCCCGGTGCGTGACTCCAAAGGCTCCATCGATATTGGTTGCAGACCTACCTGTCTTATACCTTCGGATCTGATTAAGCCTGATTCTCTATTGGAGTCTTCGTCTTCTTCATCACTTAAGATGTTTTCGCGGCTGGGCAGCACACCGATGCGTGTGGGCACCACATGTGATATGCCGGGCCATTCACCCCAAACACCAAAGACATTGGGCCCGCGGAAGAGGTCGTGACCATCTTGTGGTACCAATCCCCGATAGCTTCTAGACTTTTGCATATTGGCTAGCCAGGGGCGGTTTAGGGTGAGATCCCACATGATGCGCTCACGTCTTATGCGGTCAATGATGCGATGATCGACCAGCGGGATTTCGGTGAGTCTGTGATTATTGGCAGTGCGTGGATGTTTTTCTACTTTGTAAAATTTGACATCGCCCAATCCAAATACATGTCTGTGCTCATCTGTATTGGTGACGCAAACCAGCACACCAGCTAGTTCCCAGAGATCGATTACAGTCACAGCCACCCTTATATTGTTGACTGTGATATAGCGCAAAGGAAAGTCCTGATCAATGATTTCATGCGAATGAGGTGAGCCTGGCTCCCATACAAATTGCACTTGTCCGGCGTGGACAGAGGGTTTTTGTGGATGATTAGCTTTGTTTTTTATATCTTGAGCTTCCAGGAAGAGTTGTCCTGAGATTTTGCGTGAGCCCAGATCGCGATAAAAAAGCGCCTCATGTCTTAAAAGATCTGCCAGGTCAAGTTCTTTGTAGCCTGGCTCTTGGGCTAGAGCCTGACGCGCTCTAGCAAAAGCGTCTTTAGCTTCGTCTTTGAGTCCTTGCTGGACCAGTGCGCGGGCCAGTCGACCATAGGTCAGACCCAGTAGATTGTTTTGCGCTGGTGTGCCCTGGCTGCTTTCAGTCATTCTGCTGAGAGCCAATTTAGCATGGCTTTCGGCTTCATGCGATTTGCTCAGCCTGAGCTCGGCTTCGGCCAGTTGTGAATAAATCTGAGCTGATAGGTAGTTTGACTGGGCGCTGTCTTTAGAGTTGTCTTTGTATTTGTTAGATAGGCTAAGCAAGCTTTCGTAGGCTTGATGATTGCGCTCAAGCGCTAAGTTAACCCCGGCCAGTCCCAGTTTGCAGCGTTCAAGGGCACCCCTGTCGCCGCTGCCCCGGTTAATTTCTTTGATAGTGTATTCAAACTGACTTCTGGCACTTTCATACTTGCGCTGGTTCAGGCTTCTTTCGCCTTCAAGATAGAGCTTAAAACTGTGGTCGCCTTCGTTTTCGAGGAGGTGCATCGATCCGGTGTTTTGTCTGGGAGTCTGGGCCGGTTGTTTGAGTGTTTGACCGGCTGGTTCGGCGGCATCAATGGGAGTCGGCTCCTGTGCCATGGCAAACTGTCCGTTAATTGCTACGGACAGGGCTAGGGCAATCAGGCTGACTCTTTTGGGGCTTGCTACTCTCATTACTCTCAAGTGAGGATTGTCTAACCCTCGATATCTACCTATTTTATAGTGTCCAACCGTCTTAGTCTTAAACTGGATCAAATGGATAAATAGGGGCATAATATTGACGGCACAAAATTTAAATTGCTTCGTCCTTGAGTTTTGTGTTCACGACACAACAGGTGTCGATAGGGGGGCTGATTGAGCCTGTTTTTACGCAAAGTTGCTTTTACTAAAAAGAGCCTGGTTCTTTTGCTTGGCCTGGCTGTGGCTGCGGATATAGTGATCGCTGCAGATATGGTGATTGCGGCTCCTGTACCAGCGACCGCCCCTGCTCCGGCAGCTAATTTGTCCAGTAGTGCGACCAAGGCTCCTTTTGCCAGCACGACTAAATCTCCTGTCGTTAGTACCAATAAAGCTAAAGCAAAATCAGTCAGACGTATTGCCAAAGGCCACCGCACCCGCCGCACCAGGACTGCTGCCCTAAAGCCGCTTGTGCCCAGCCTCGATACCTCGGTGCCAGCAGCGCAAGCGACAAGTACTGCCAGTAGCGAGGTACGCAATTTACTTACATATGGTGCTCGCAAACATAAAGAAGGTTCACTCACCGAGGCTGAAGATTGTTTCCGCCGAGTACTGAGTCAGGATCCTCAAAACGTCGATGCATTTTTTAATCTTGGCGCATTAGCAGAGGGACGTGGCGACTTAATTGTAGCTCTCGGTCATTACCGGGCCGCCCATGCCTTAAATCCCAAGGATAAGCAAATCACAGAAGCTGTCAGCTCTATGGAGAAGGCTCTTAAACAAGGTGGTAATGGTTCGGATACAAGGATTACCCGCAGTGGTTTTAGCTTGACCCCGCCTTTTGCCCTGCCACACCCACTGCCTGTGGGCGGCACAATCGCCAGTCCTGTCGATTTTACTAATACTGGTTTTGGTGGCAGTCTATCTGCTTTTCCTCAAAGACCCCAAGGCCAAAATTTACTTACACCTTCTGGTTATAGTGCCAGTGCGGCGGCTCCTGTGCTTTTGCCCTCAGCCGATCCCGCACCAGTGTCACAAGACGGACAGTTGTTTCAACTGACTGGCACACAAAATGCTGCTATGCCACCGGTAGTGCCGGTGCAGCAAAACAATCAAACACCGCCTAGCTTGACTGTGGGTAACTCTCAGTCGGGAGTGGCTCCAACAGGTCCGTCGCGTGGTCGCATGGCTGCCCGTGCGGCAGCCAATATGGCTCTATCCATAGGTACCAGCTACGCCTTGCGCGGTACTGGTCTGCACTGTCCAATTTGTCGCATTGTGCGTTTACGCTTTTGAGATTTTGTCTTTGGCTCTTAAGTTTGCTCTTTGTTGTCCTGATTGCAGGCAATGGCAGTTGTGCTGAGGCGCAAGACGTACGCATCAGACGACCCGCTGGAAGTCCTACAGCAAGCCTTACTGGTAGTAGCTCAGGCGCTCTGGGGACAAATCCAAATGAGCTTAGCCCTATACTGATGCCAGTCACCTCTGACCGGCTAGATATAGGGATAGTCAAAGTCCATGACCGTTGGCTGGAGCGTTATGTTAATCCAGTCTTTTGTCCTGTGGACATCTGTCATGGCTCGTGCGCAGCATATGATGATGCCTGTCTTTTATCAGGTAGCCAGCCGGTGCTCAGTTATTTTGGCGAGTTAAACGGCTTTGTTTTGCGCGGTTGCGGTGGTGCTTGCAGTCAAAGCCACGGGCAGTCTGACTTAGTCAACTCAGTGCACGCACAGGCTAGTGGCTCGTGTTGTCACTGACGTGCATGTAGGGATTACCCTGTATATCACTGACAGAGTGATTGTTATTATCTTGCCGTAGAGAACTCCCGGTCAATGCCTCGCCTCGCCAGCGAGGCATTTGCCTTGGGAATCGTATCGCATTTAGCTTTGAGCGGGCTGGGCATTGTCTTTGCCAAATCCTCTTTTGTGATGATGTTTGCCTCTGCCAGCGCGCATTTTACCCACGCGATCGCGTAGCTTTTGTCTTTGCTCAACTGTCAGTTGCTCGCCTGAATCAATCCTGAATGCCAGTTTGGCAGAAGCCAACTCAGCGCTAAGGGCGTTGATTTTGTCTTGCTCGGCCATGATCTGTGTTTTGTCGATAGTACTTTGAGCAAGCATATCTTGAATGTTTTTACGGTGAGTTAGAAGCTCTTCCTTCTTAGGTTTTGCTGACTCTTTAAACTTGGCTTTGAGAGCACTTATCGCCTGCTTTTGCTCGTCTGAGAGACCAAGGGCGTTTAGTTTGCCTGGCGATTTTTGTTTGGCTAACTCGGTGGTATTAATAGTGGCTCCTTTAGCGCTGTCATCGGCAAACGCTGGCAGAGCGGCAGTGAGCAGAGTAAGACTGACTAAGACCTTAAATATGTTGCTTTGCATGGCGACTCCTTTGTCGTATGAACCCATACTGACTAAACGTAATTTGCCGCCAAAAAGTTCAAAATAAAAAGGGTGACTTTTAAAACAAGTCACCCTCTCTGTTTGATCTATCTATGTAATTAGACGATTTCGGCGTCCACTACATCACTGTTGTTGCTGGAGCTTGTGCTGTTGCTTCTTTCGGTACTACCAGCAGTGGCGCCAACAGGCTCTTTTGTAGCGTCGGCAGCGGCTTTGCTACCTGCTTCCTGAGCTTCTTTTTGCATTTGCTGGAAGTGGTTGGTCAAATCTTCGACAGCTTTTTTAAGGCTATCGAGTGATGTGTCGTCTTTGATCTTTTGTTTGAGCTCGCCTATCAGCATCTCTGCTCGCGATTTATTGCTGGCAGAGACCAGAGCAGCAGCTTCACTTAGATGTTTTTCGACGGCATAGACTAGACCATCAGCTTCGTTTCTCAAATCAGCTTTGGCTTTTTTGACAGTGTCTTCCTTTGTATTGGCTTCAGCTTCTCTTACCATGCGCTCTACATCTTCTTTGGTCAAGTTAGTAGATGCTGTGATTGTTATTTTTTGTACTTTGCCAGTGGTTTCGTCTTTGGCTGTGACCGAGACGATACCGTTGGCGTCGATATCAAAGGACACTTCGATTTTTGCCATGCCACGGCGTCCGGGCGCGATACCATCGAGCATAAAGTTACCGAGCAACTTATTGTCTCTAGCAATCGGTCTTTCGCCCTGGAATACCTGGACGTCCACATTGGTCTGGTTGTCTTCAGCAGTGCTGAAGGTTTGAGACTTGTGGGTGGGGATTGTGGTGTTCTTTTCTACCAGTTTGGTGAATACACCACCCATGGTTTCAATACCGAGCGATAGTGGTGTGACATCGAGCAAGACGATTTCGCTTACTTCGCCGCCGAGGATACCAGCTTGTACTGCTGCACCAATCGCTACAACTTCATCAGGGTTAACTGATTGGTTGGGATCTTTGCCGCCGGTGAGGCTCTTAACTAGCTCTTTTACAGCTGGTATACGAGTACTACCACCGACCAAAACAATTTCGTCGATATTAGAGTAGGTCAGCTTAGCGTCAGCTAGAGCTTGTTCGACAGGCTTACGCAGGCGCTCTACAAGTTCTCTTGTGAGCTCGTTAAACTTAGCTCTGGTGAGCTTCATGTCGAGGTGCTTGGGACCTGTTTCATTGGCAGTGATAAAGGGCAATGCCACTGAAGTTTCGTTGACTGACGAGAGTTCGATTTTGGCTTTTTCGGCAGCTTCTGTGAGGCGCTGCAAAGCTTGAGGATCTTTTGTTAGATCCACGCCTTCTTGCGCTTTGAATTCTTTGGCAAACCATTCCACCAGTTTGTGGTCAAAGTCGTCGCCGCCCAGGTGGGTGTCGCCGGATGTCGATTTGACTTCAAAAACACCGTCGCCAACTTCCATGATTGATACGTCAAAAGTACCGCCACCAAGGTCAAATACCAGGATGGTTTCGTCTTTCTTTTTGTCGAGACCATAAGCAAGAGCGGCCGCTGTAGGTTCGTTGATGATTCTCAGGACCTCAAGACCAGCGATTGCGCCAGCGTTTTTGGTGGCTTGACGCTGAGAGTCGTTGAAGTAGGCAGGTACTGTGATAACAGCGCTGGTGACAGCGACACCGAGATATTTTTCAGCATCTTCTTTGAGCTTGCGCAAAATCATCGCTGAAATTTCTTCAGGGCTGTACTCTTTGCCGCCCATTGGCACGCGGCAACCGCCTTCGGGGCTTTCTTTTACTTTGTATGTGACAATCTCTTTTTCATGGTTGATTTCGCTAAAGTGGCGACCCATAAAGCGTTTGATTGAATAAACTGTGTTTTGTGGATTGATAACCGCCTGACGACGGGCTAGTTGACCAACCAGGCGCTCTCCACCCTTGGATACTGCGACCACTGATGGCATGGTACGAGCCCCCTCGGAGTTAGCTATAACTGTTGGTTGTCCGCCTTCCATCACGGCTACAACAGAGTTAGTTGTACCTAAGTCGATTCCGACTGATTTTCCTGGACCCTTAGCCATATTGCATTCCCCAATTTAGTGTTCAAGAACTATGTATTTAGTGCACGACCTAATGGCGCACATCATAAAAGCCACTTGCCAAAGGTGTCGGCACTTAGCTTCCTATGATCCAATCTATTCAAGTTAAAGGTCGAGTTGGCTAATCACTAGCTTTCTTTAATCATCTATTTTGGCAATCGCCCCGCGGTTTGATGCAAATGGGCTAATGTCAAGGATGGATTGGCTTGCCATAATGGGTCCAGTGCCTGTTATATCAGTATTACCCTTGCAAAGATTGGTCCCATGCGTTTATTTGTCCTGCTTTTGAGCTTCATTTGCCTTATTTGTCTGTCTGGTCCGTCAGTTTTGGCCAGCTCCAGCAAAGGCAATAATAAGACTTTAGCCATTGAGGACATGCCGGATCCAACCGCTGCTTTGCGGCTCATCCCCGGTCTCACTGTGACTATGCACATCTGGGAAGGGCTCGATACCCACTGGAATCAAGTGGGAGACTATGACTTTGTCGCCAGAATCGCCGAGACAGAGCCCCAGGGGGCTTTTATATATGATTGGCAAATGAGCGAACCAGCCGGTGGTTCGGGCTCTCGCCGGGTCGAAGCAGTGGATGTGAAACACAGCCGTAAGGTCAGTCTGTTTTATCCCAAGCACGAAGTTTGCACGCTGGTGGGCTATACCAACGTTGTGAGAGTGTCCGATGACCTCTTTGCCGACCTTAAGAAGGGCAAAAATAGTGACTTTGCTCTAGATGGACCAGAATCAGTCCAGATTAACCATGCCGAAACTGTCCAACTACCCCGCAGTGTCAGGGGCGAAGGCACAGAAATGGTAACCATCAAAATAGAGGGTAAAGAGCGCAAGGTCCGCTGTGTCAAAGCAGTTTGCGATAACGGCTGGACCTACTGGGTCCTCGATAATGCGCGCCTGCCGCTCTTGGTCCAGGGCAATGCACCCTTTAGATGGGTAGCATCGCTCACTGGTGTGGACGACATGAGTGACGCCAGTCGCGAGGCCAAAAATATCTATGATCAGCTGCGCAACGGCGGAGTCGCCACCAGCTATCTCATCCTCTTTGACTTTGATAGCGATAAGTTAAGACCAAACAGTAAGAATATTTTGAGAGAACTCAGCACCTATCTCAAAAAAGATAGTGGCATCAAGCTCCAGGTGGAGGGACATACCTGCACAATTGGTGGCTACGATTACAACATGTCGCTATCCAATAGACGGGCACTCTCAGTCAAGCGTTATCTCACCGAATCCTGTGGTATTGGTGCCGGTCGCCTCAAGTCTCAGGGCTTTGGCTACACCAAACCAGAAAAATCAAATGCCACCGCCAGTGGTAGAGCGCGCAACAGACGAGTGATATTTAGAGAGATAAAATAGGCAGGAGCAAATATTGGTCAGAATCCAATATTAGTCAGGAGCAAAAGAGCCAGGCGTGCTCAAAGCTTTTGATGGCGATGTCCTCGTCTTTGGCGAGGATGCAGACTGTACTTTCTTCGCTATCTGCACCAGTAACTCTTTCGTCTAGATTTAAAAAGAGCTTGTAATCCTGGCAGTGCTCTATCAGGTGCTTGTAGTGCCAGTCGCTTGCCCTCTCCGGGCTGTAGGTAATGCCGCTGGCGCTAAAAGATGCCATCTCTTTTAGCTCATTGAGACCACTTTTGTAGCCGCCCATCTGGTGGCATCCCGGTGGTATGGCGGACTGGTTAAAATCTCTCGTCCACTGACAGAGACCATCTAGTAGTTTGGCTTTACTCTCTGGGTTAGCTTTAAAATGTGTTTCTATTAGCCCATCTAGCCAGTTTGCATCAGGGTTAATGGTAAATGTGGCGCTGCCTGTCAGGTAGTTAGGCTCTCCCAAAATCGGACCGTCATGCTTTTGCAGTTTGTCGCGACTGGTTTCTGGCAGGTAGGCAAGATTAAAGCTGTGACGCTCCTTGGGTAGGATAGTGGCGCGGTTATGGGCTCTAAAAATGAGCAAAAAGCCTTCATTTGGCATGGACGGCAGAGGCGGCAGGCTATTGAAGTCAAGTTGAGCGACAAAAGTCATCTTGTGCCCGGGCTTATCGAGGGGCCAGCGGAAGTTGGCAGGAGCCATCGGGCTGCCGCCGACAAAGGTCAGTCCCTCGCCAAGACGCTGCAAACAGATACTGGCCGCAACGCCCCCTTTGAGTGCTTGTGCCAGGCTGCCAGCCTCACTTTTAAGTGGGCTTAATAGGTCGGCGAGATTTTGTTGCAACTGACTTTGCGATTTCATTTTTTCAATAGCCATTCTGCTAACATTTAAAAATGAATAACAGATTCTCAAACAAATTCATAGCGCCAGTTTTTAGCTTGTTTTTTACCGCCGTGCCTACATTGGTGCTGGCTCAAGATGCAGCTAAAGCATTGGAGAGCTATAGCGGTTATTTGATAGACCGCTCCTGTGCCGCCCAAATCAAAATGGACAATTTTCGCCAGCATATTGATCCGATGGGTGCCATCAATAAGCACACTCGTCACTGCTCCTTAGAGCCATCATGCTGTGAGGCAGGATATAGTCTTTATAGCCAGGGTAAGTGGTTTGACCTTGATCCTAAAGGCAACGAGATGGCTAAGAAGCTCTTTGAAGCTAGTAAAAAAGAAACTGGACAACTGTTTAAAATCCAGGGAGTATTCAAGCGCAACGAATTGCGTGTAAGTAATATCGCAGAGGTGGCTAAATGAAAATCCAGGCTGCCTTGATTTGCTCTGTCGCTGCTGCTTGCGTGGTTCTTGGTGCCCAGGCAAAAGAGACTCTCAGTGTTAGCACTACTGCCTTTGCTCCCAATGCCGTGGTGCCCGCCAAGTACACCGGTGATGGTGCCGATGTTTCGCCTGCTATAACCTGGTCGGATGTACCAAAGGGTACAGTCAGTATCGCTGTCAGCTGTGAAGACCCAGATGCTCCAGCCGGTACATGGTGGCACTGGTTTGTCTATAACGTACCAGCATCGACAAAAGGTCTGGGCGAAGGTCTAGGACATTCTAAAGTATTTAAAGATGGCACCATGCAGGGTACCAATGACTTTGGCAATACTGGCTATAACGGACCAGCACCGCCTGCTGGCAAAGTGCATCACTACATCTTTAAGGTCTATGCTCTAGGTACTAAATTGACTGGTGTGTTGGACAAGAATACTTTTAACCAGGCAATAAGCAAGCACGTAATGGCCGAAGGGCAAGTAGTCGGTACATACAAAAGATAGGTATTAGATGCTACCGCGCTCAATCAAAAGACGAGCTTGTGCATTATTGGTAGCAGGTCTTGCTTTTGTTTGTCTCCCGGCTTTTGCTCAAGAGCAGAGTGGTAGCCCGGGCAATGGCGGGTCTGGCAATGATAACGCCGTCAATAACAATTCAGTCAATAATAATCCGGTCAAGGACAAATGGGCTGTTGTGGTCGGTGTCTCACAGTTTAAAGATAAGAGCATCAATCTCAAATATCCTGCCAAGGACGCCATCGATTTCAGCCGCTTCCTCACCACAGAGGGACATTTTGCTCCTGACCATGTCAAAGTCCTGGTCAATGAGCAAGCTACAAGAGAGCAAATACTCGATGTCATTGGCGATAAATGGTTGCCGAGACTTGCTCATCCAGATGACCTTGTGGTGATTTTTATTTCCACCCACGGCAGCCCATCCAATATGGATATTGGTGGTGTCAATTATCTAATTGCTTACGATACTGATAAAGAGCGTTTGTATTCCACAGGGCTCGCTATGCAAGACCTCTGTCGTATTATCAAGGACCGAGTGCACTCAGACCGTACACTCCTTGTGCTTGACGCCTGCCACAGTGGTGCCACCAGTCCCGATGGCAAAGGCATAGTACGTAAAAGCAATGTGGATGCCGGTGAAATAGCCCAGGGCACAGGACAGATGGTGATTTGCTCCAGTGCTCCAGATCAGGTCTCCTGGGAGTCCAAGCAGAGTGCCAATAGTGTCTTTACCAGGCGCTTGATAGAGTCATTTAAAAGTAAAGGTGATAAGACCAGTGTCACTGATGCTTTTAATTATCTAAAAGAACAAGTCGAAGACGAAGTCTTGCGCGATCGCGGTCAGATGCAAACTCCAGTACTTAAGACGCTTTGGCAGGGCGATGGCTTGCTGCTCTCGGCCAAGCCAGTCTCTCCCCGTCCTGGCTTTAAGGAAGCACCTGTGGCAGTGCCGGTCGATAGAGCACCGGCAGCGGTGGTAGTGGAGAAATCACCTCCGGCAGTGGCTACCACTGTAAAGGCATCGGTGCCACCTCCAGCGGTAGCGCCTCAACTCAGTGGTGCTGAGGCCCTCAGCGCCTTGCGTCAGCATTTTGTCAAAATGGCTCTGGGGCAATCAAAGTCAGCCTATGATGATTTTACTGAGACAATCAAAAAGATCAATCCATTTGAGCGCTACCAAGTCAATCTGCGTCGTCAAAAATATCTGCCAGCAGTGGCTAACTTACCTGCTCAGGACTTTAGAGTAGGTAGTGTCACCGCAAGTAGTGCGCAGATATTTTTTAACGAAAAGAATATGACCGGTATCCCTATGTACTGGCGCTATACCCTTGTTGCAAGAGGTAACCGCTGGCTCATTGATAGCTACAAAGTAGTTGATGCGAAGACTTTTAGTGGTCGTTGAGAGTGGTTTGTAGTGCGTTGGCTTAGTTAAGTTCTTGTGGGTGTTATAGCTATGATGCTAAATCAAAATGACAATTTACCCGCAAAGCAAGGCTTTCGTACTTCTATCAAAGAGTTGATAGTAAGGAGAATTGTCTTTTCGATATCAGCCATAATTTCAATTTTATTGGGATCTATAGGAATTGCCGACGTTGTGCATCTTTGCACTGGTAAACTTCCTGTCGATTATCTCGTTAGCGCAATAGCGGCTTTGCTTTTCTCTTTTTCTTTTCCTTTATTGCTCTGCATCAATATCGACTTATTTGCACTCTGACAGAGTTTGAGAGAGAATGCACCATATTAGCATTTGCGAAAAGGCAGGGCGGTGTGGTGTCCTTGCCTGCAGTTGCTCTGAACTGCTCTCTTAGAATTGCTGACGCTGTGAATGTACTCAACAGTTTGACTAGTAGAGGTGTTTGCATTTTGGACGTTAGTGACAACGGCGATTTGCTTTATTGTTTTCCGCTTTTGAAGGATTTGCCTTCTTCGTAGGCTTGAAACAAGTTGACGGTGAAATCAGCGGATGGCTTTGGCACATCATTTCTGCTTTGTAACCTATAATGGATTTGAGCACTCCTTGCAGCAACTTGGTTGGATAGCATGAATGAAAAGGAACACAGCAATAATACTGAGGCTTTTCTGACCCGTCGTAGAGTACTCAAATTGATAGCAGGTGTGCCGCTTGTAGTCACCTTTGGTCTCCTGCTCTCGCCATTTTTGCGCTTCTTGCGGCCGACGCTCAAGCCTCTGGATTTACTGGGTCAGTCTGACCAGCCCATGGCCGCGACACCAATTTGCACGTTCATTGATATAGATTTCCCGAGACCCTGGTCGTGCATACCTTTTATGTATTCTCAAAAATACGTCGAGTACAATCCAGAAGGATACGAAATCCGCAAAATACCTGGATTTATAATGCGCACAGCAAAAGATGAGATTGTCGCATTTAGTCGCATTTGCACATATTGCCGCCATAGCCAATGCGTAAACTTTGTGGAGGACACCCACGAGCTTGCCCATATACCACAATCTAAAACTCCCGTACTGGTCTGCCCATGCGATTGCAGCACGTTTGACCCTAACGACAATGGCCGTGTGTTACGCGGGCCAGCGTACCGTCCTCTACGGCGGATGACTGTTCATTTTGACGGTGAATGTTACACCGTGACTGGTCTAGAGTCGGGTGGGATTGCCTGATCTTAAAAAACAATCCCAAGCTCACTCAACTGGGCTTTGGCATAAACTTGCTGAGGTCGCCTTTGAGCAGCGCCTCTGCCATGACTGAGGGGAATAAATCTGGGGTGGTGGCAAAGGCTGGCACATCGAGATTGGCTAAAAATGCTGCCATGTGGTGATCGTAAGCAGGCGCACCAGTATCGTTTAGAGCAAGCAGTGCCACCAGCTTTACTCCACTAGAGACAATACGAGTAAAGCGTTTGTGCAATTGATCTTTGTTGCCGCCCTCAATTAAGTCACTGATTAACACGAGCACTGTGTCAGTCGGTCTGACCACGAGGCTCTCGGCATAGCCCAGGGCTGAGTTGATATCGGTACCGCCGCCCAGCTGAGTGCCAAAGATCACATCCACGGGATCGGATAGCTTGTCGGTGAGATCTACTACGGCTGTGTCAAAGACAATCAGCCTGGTATTGACCGCTGGTATGGAGGCGAGGACAGCGGCAAATATGCTCGAATAAACAACAGAAGTGGCCATCGAACCGCTCTGGTCCACAAGCAAGATGATGTCCTTTAGACTGCTACGCTTGCGAGCAAAGCCGATTTTTTGCTGGGGGATAATCGTTTTAAAGTCTTTTTGATAGTGCTTGAGATTGGCTTTGATTGTCCTTTGCCAGTCCATCTCATTGAGGCGTGGACGATTATTGCGTTGGGCTTTGTTGAGTGCGCCTGATATGGCCTGTTGAGTCGGACTTTTTAGTTTGGCTATTAGCTCGTCGGCTACTTTGCGCACCACCAGTCTGGCTGTGGCTTTGCTCTTGGCTGGTATGGCTTGTGAGAGGCTGGCCAGTGTTGCCACCAGATTGATATCTGGGGTGAGGGTAGAGAGTAGTTCTGGCTCAGTTAGCATGCTCTTTAGATTGAGCTTTTCCATGGCGTCTTTTTGCATCACTGAGACAACAGAGCTAGGGAAATATTTGCGGATATCGCCCAGCCACCTTGCTACTTTGGGGCTACTGGCGGCAAGATTTGCGCCTCTGTCTGAGCCCTTCTGGCTTTGACCATCCTGGTCTTCGCCTTGATCATAGAGTGATGAGAGCGCATTGTCCATGGTGGCGTCATCGATGGACATACTGACACCCAGTGCGTTTTGTCCGGCAGCACCGAGGATTAGACGCCAGCGTCTCAAATTTTCTTCTTTGACTTCTTTAGTGCTCACTGTGCGCTCTCCTCTTTGGGTAGGTCAAAGAGCAGGCGCAGGGTCTTTATCAGCGGTGCCAGCTGTTCAGCGGATGGGCCATCCGGTAGTGTCGTGCTAGCAGTAAATGCCGCAGCGTCCTGACCTGTCAGGCGTGAGACGCTCTCGCTTATCTGTCTCTTTTCGGAATAACTAAACTGACCAAAAGAGCGCTTAAGTAGTGGCAGGGCTTCCTGGAAGTCGTTGGCTTCTAATTGAGATACCCACTGGTCAATCAACTGCAAAAGACCAGGATCGTGTATCAGGACTGCTGCACCGCCCGCCAAAAATCCTTCTAGCCAGAGACTGGCGTAAAACTTTTCGGAAGCACGAGAGAGGGCATAAGCCATCAGTATTGAGGCTTTGTCACTCTCTATGGTACGGGCTTCAAAAGCCATACGGCTGACTCGTCCGGCAACAAGTGCGCTGGTGCTTTTGTCTTCGGCCATTTTGACCAGCACCCGGCGGAATTCACTAAGTAGTTCGGCTTCGTTGAGTAAGCTAAGGGCCTCCCCTGTGGCAAAGATTTGATTTTGCATGGTGCGCGCTGCATCATCGTCCAGACTAAAGCAAGTAGTCTCCAGATTGATGATGATTTTGGCTGCTACACTTTTAAAGATTGCTTTGACGGCGTCACGGTCGCCGCCCTGGACATTGCCGTAGCGGGCAATTTGTGCCAGTGCTGGCAGGGCTTTCATCAGCTCGCCCACGTCGCTTGCTACAACTGCCTGGTTTGAGACCCTTTGCATGATCTCTTTGGCTGCTGCTCCCAGATTGGCGTCCAGGCAGAGAGCCAGGAGTTTGACTAAGGCGGCAAAGCTTTCGATATTTGAGGCTTTATCCAGAGCTAGCTGCGATGCGCCTTCTTCAATAGAGCGCCCCCAAATTGAGGCTTCTACAAGAGCCAGGCTCAACTCTGGCTTCCAGTTGAGACGCCAGCTCTCGTGAAATGTGCTCTTTTTATTTACCACCTTTTGTTTTTCGGCCCAGTTAACCGCTAAGACCAAAAGTCTGGCAAAAAATACACTGCGCTCTAAATCCAGCGGTTTGCGCAAATCGAGATCAAGATCCTTTTTGCCGGCTTCGGGCTTGATGCGCAGGCGCTGGACTTGCTTGTTAAAATCTACCATTAGTGGTGTGCCAGGCAGGTCGGCGGGGACTTCGCCCAGCTTTTCGCCAACCAATAATTTCTTTTCTATGAGGGCAAGCGGTACGACATTACCTGCAAGCAGACAAGTGATGGTCGACTCGGTCACTTCCTCAAGACCCGGGCTATTGAGGTCACGCATTGCTGCCAGGGCTTCGGCCAGTCTCACGGCGTCGATTACTTGAGCTGTCGAGGCATCGAGGTCCTGCTCTCTTAATAAGCTGGCTACTTTGACCAGCCAGCTCAAAGTATTGTTTTGGCCCTCTTGCGATTTAAAGATGTGTTCATACCAGCCTGGTGAATTTATACCAGCACCATAGCCAGTGGCATGTTGTAATCTGCCGTGGGTCCAGGGGATCCAGGTGGACTCTACTTTTGCTTTTGGTAAGCCTTTGAGTAGCAGCTGATCTTCTTTGGCTTTGAATTTTAAATCAATTGCTGGTGCATGCCAGGCTCCGCATACTACAGCGATTTTTTTGAAGCCTTCCTTTTGGGCTTGCCGGATGGCTTGTCTAATATGCGCTTCGCGCAATTCTTCGATATTAGATGGTTCGTCATCATCATTGCTGTCACTACCACTATCGACAGGTGGCTTTTCTGTATTTGCTTTGGACTCGATAACTGCCTGCCGCAGCGAGTTCATCGCTTCACTGATTGCTTCAAAAACATCATCGTTTGTCTGTCTTTGCTCGACTATCTGCTCCCACCAGCGCTCTCCGTCGCTATAACCGGCAGCCCGAGCGAGTGCGCCTATCGGGTCGCTGGCAATCATTTTGTCTTCGAGGGCGCGCTTTTCTTGCGCCTCTGCTATCGCTTTTGATTCAGCCTTTTGCTCATCTGTGCGGTCATCTAAATGACCATCAGTCGGCTCGTCCATTTGAGGCAAATTGTCCGGCAAAATCGCCTGCAATAGCTCATTTAGCTCAGGCTCTTTTTTTTGCCTGGCTAGTCCAAACCAGTGACTTTGTGGCAAGTCGATAAAGCGACAGGGCACCTGATTGGCATTGGCATAATCCATAGCTTGCCACTCTGGACTAAACTCTGCAAATGGATAGTAACAGGCTTGTTTGAGATTGTCCGGTGCATAGATAAGTAAGGCCACAGGAGGGATTAGCTCCGCATGACCGACGTATTGGATAAGCTTGTCTGCCTCAGGTGGTCCCTCTATCAGTACTATATCTGGTGCCATCTCATTGAGAGCGCGCCACACGCTACGGGCAGAGCCCGGTCCGTGGTGCCTTATACCCAGTACTTTTACAACTGAGGGGCTGGCTTTTGCAGTGGTGCTGCTCTCTGTCATTGTTAGATCAGATCTCTCAAGGAGCGGTAAAAGTCTTTCCAGCCTTCTCGCTCTTTAATCACTGAGTCGAGGTATTCTTTGAGTACGAGCCCGTCTTGTACGGGTTCCTTGACTACAGCTCCGACTATGCCAGCGGCCATGTCTTCGGCTTTGAGAGCGCCATCACCAAAATGTCCTGCTAGAGCCAGTCCACTGTTTAGGACTGAAATTGCCTCAGCCGTGCTCATCGAGCCAGATGGTGTGCGCAGTTTGGTCTTGCCGTCAAGTGTAGCGCCGTTTCTTAGCTCTCTAAATATAGTTACCACCCGTTGTATTTCTTCGAGGGCGGGTTTTTCGGCTGGTATCTCAAGGGCAGCGCCAAGAGCCAGTGTACGTCTTGTGACGATATCGACTTCTTCTTCAAGTGTGGCTGGTACTGGCAATACAACTATATTAAAGCGGCGCTTGAGAGCGCTAGAGAGGTCGTTGACACCCTTGTCTCTATCGTTAGCGGTGGCGATGACGTTAAAGCCTTTGACCGACTGGATCTCAGCTCCTAGCTCTGGGATAGGTAGGGTCTTTTCGGAGAGTATTGTAATCAGTGAGTCTTGTACGTCGGCTGGTATTCTTGTCAATTCTTCCAGGCGAGCTATTTTGCCCAGGCGCATTGCTTCCATGATTGGACTTGCTACCAGGGCGTTTATCGATGGTCCATCGGCAAGCAGTCTGGCGTAGTTCCAGCCATAACGGACAGAGTCCTCGGATGTGCCAGCTGTACCTTGTACAAGCATGGTGGAGTCGCCACTGATTGCTGCTGCTAGATGCTCTGAGACCCAGGTCTTTGCTGTGCCAGGCACACCGAGCAAAAGCAGCGCTCTATCGGTGGTGAGGGTAGCTATGGCGATTTCCATGATACGGCTATTGCCAATATATTTTGGCGTTATTTCAAAGCCATTTTTGAGTTTGCCGCCCATCAAATACTGGAGCACTGCCCACGGTGACAGCTTCCAGTTTGGTGGCTTCTGTCTTTCGTCAGCTGCTTTTAGCTCAGTCAACTCTTCAGCGTACTGCTCTTCAGCGTGCCGTCTTTGCACTTCAAGAGCTGTAGTTTTAGCGGACTTGTCAGATTCGGTCATTGCTTACTCCGTATTACTCTGTAAATGCTGCTTCGATGTCACGCCGCAGACTGAGTATGTCTACAAGCTGGTTTAAAGGTCTGGCAAAAAAGTCAGTTTGTTCTGAGTCTCTTCTGATACTGGCGATTTCATCAATGCGCTTGACTGCGCTGATATGCATGTCCAGAGCAAAATTGTTGACACTGGCTCTAAAAGTGTAGTCTAGCGCCGGTACTTTTTCTTTTGCTTCTTTGACGATAAAGTCAATTACCTTTTGAGTAAAAGCTTCACTCCAGTCAAATTGGACTTTATCTAGTTGATACCAAAAGTCTAGCTTGGGCGCTACTGTGGCACCTTCTTGTGACCATTTTGGCAGTTTGTCCAAGAGTATGGTCTCAAGCAGACTGGGCGGCAGGGACTGAAACAATTTTAGCCCCGCCTGGCTGTCTGTAAGCTTTTCGCCCATTCTCGCCACAATCTGCGTTTGCCATTCTGTTACGGTTTTGCACTTGCCTCTGTTGCCAAAAAAGCGCACTGCTTCCAAAAGCCCATCAAGTAGTGGTTGGCTCCATAGCTCTTCTTGCTCAAATAGTTTAAGCAGCTCTTGCGGATCAGAGTCATATGCTGCACTCAAATGATCAGGGTTGATACTGCCTAAGAGCTTACGCAGATAATCCGATTTTTTACCTGGTGTCTGAGTCTGAGTGCTGGTGTCAAGATAAAGCTCCAGATCTTCGATAGCCTTGTCCCTTGCCTCGATGGACTCGTCGCTAAGATTGATTTTGAGCTGACCCTTACTGACGGTCATTACTTCGGCTAGCTGGCTATGTAATGTCTCAATTACGCTTGAGCCTGGTAGCAATGTGAGCATCTCGCTAGCCAGAACGCGGACTTCTCTGCTTTTGTCAGTGTTTATTAACTGTTCCAAAAAGGTCATGTCGGAGGCCTGTGGTGGCTCCATACGCTTTAAAAAATTGACGCGCATATCGACAGACTCTTTGCTAAAGTTTGGCGCTATCGATGCAATTGCCCGCATCGGCTCGATGTGCCGCAGTTGCAAAAAACTCGCCAGGCGCTCTTCTTTTGTGCCGCTGTCGATTTTTTCAACTAGAGTGCTTTCGCTTTTATGAGCCATCATGTCAAAAACTTTCCAATCCTCGTTTGCATCAATTAAAAACTTAAGTCGATTGCCACCACATAGATCTATCAGGGTAACTGGTGCCTTTTTGTTTTTTAGCTTGTCTAATACCACAGGCAACAGATAATCTGGTATCAGTCTGCCGTGATGAGCACACAGACTGAGCCAGCGCTCAATTAGTCTGAGTCCATTGTTAGATAAGTCATCGAGTAGCTGATTTAACAGTGAGATTGCTGCTACTGGAGCATATTTGCGGTTTTCGGCCGGGCAGGGCTCGGGCAGTGACTGATTAAAGCGTGGTAACCCGGGTGTGGAGCGCTTGAGCAGAGCTATGGCGGCTAATTGCAGGAGCATGCGAGTTTCTTTGCTTTCTTCCATCTGCATGGCGCTTATCAGCTCACCAAGCTCACCACCAGGCGTGTTGCCAGGCAGATCTCGACTGCTTGTGCCGAGCACGCAGGTTTGTACAAGCTTTTGCCAGTAGTCTTCTAAAGCGTTTATGGTGCCAATACCTCGCTTTTGACGGCTATTCTGTAGTAATTGTCCTCAGTAAAGATAGACAGCGGTGTGATTGTTTCACCGTCCCATTCACCAAATAGTAAGACCGACTCTCCTTTTGCACAGCTGTATAGCTGCCAGGCTGGTAACTCAGGCATCATCAGTGGTGCCATATTATGATCTTGATCGACCAGGTACCACTTTGTAGCTTCTCTTACTATGTAGCCTGGTCCCACAAAGAGTGGCATGTATTCTACAAATGGATTGAGTGCCAGTGCTGCTCTAAATTGTTCAATAGCCTGACTGAGACTGCATGTTATAGATGGCTTTATGTAAGTATCACTGGCGGCACCACTATCTTTTTTGAGCACTCTCAGTGGTGCGCTGGAGCTAAAATAGACAAGCTCTGCCGGGTAGGTTTTGCCGGGCACCATGAGGATATCAAACGGTGCAGTACCGTGGGCAAAGCTCAATATCATAGCCAGTCTGCCGCTGTTTTGTCCGCGCAGATAGGTCTTCTGGACGCGCAGTCTTTCTTCTACTGTGACATATTGTCCGACTACCAGCCAATCGTCTTTGACACCTTCGTTTTTGAGTAGTTCTTCCTGGCTTGCTGTAAAACCTATCGCTGTCAGTATGTCTTCTTGCATTTCTGGCGGCAGTTTGTCGCGATTTTTAAAAGCGCGGGTAAGCATAAAGATACTCGCTGCGCGGCTCAAAAACTGACTGTGGTAGTCCTGGTTTTTGATAGACGACAGATTAATAACACGTTTGGCCAGCCCTGGCGCCTGGGCGTCCACGAGACGTGCTGCGCGCTCCTGCCAGTAAGCAAAAGGCTTGCTTTGCAAACTACTTGTGCCCTGCCGCAGACTGTCTTCTAAAAACAATTCCAGTGTGTCAATTCCAGCTTCTACTCGAACAAAGCGGTCGCCTTTGCGCTTCTCTTTCGCTTCTTGCAGCTGGGCCAGTTCTTCTTCAGTCCTGGGCCTTTCTTCTCTTTCTTTTTTCTTGGCCGATTTTTCCTGGCGGGATTCTATCCACTCGGCTACCCAATCAGGAGCACCAGTGCTCTCGTCAAATAGCTCGACTCTGGTCATCGCTAACAGTAGTAGTGCCAGACCGTGTTTGCAGGGAAATTTGCGACTGGGGCAGGAGCATTTGAAGGCTGGCGCTGTTAAATCGACTTGGGTCTGGTAGGGTTTGGCGCCGCTACCCTGACAATAGCCCCAGATATAAGCCAGATCTGTGCCCATTCCTTGCCATTTGACAGGGTTGGCAAGTTCTTTGCCGCTTTTAGCCGAGCTGGCATCAGGAGCCAGCCTAAGGATGTCCTCGACCTGGTAGTTAGCGACATATTTGCTCATCAAGCACTAATGATAAAGCAAAGACCACTGTCGCTAAGGCGCATTGTGACTAACTGTTTTAATCAATTTTGATGATATTGCGGTGGAATCTCGTAATCACATTTGGGTCTGGACAAATGCGCACGTTTTTGTCGTCTTTATCGCTATAAGGCAAATTGTTGAGCACATAGCGGATACTCTCCAGTCTGGCTCTTTGCTTATTGTTGGCGCGCACTACAATCCAGGGGCTATACGATGTGTGGGTCTTGCTAAACATATCGTCTTTGTAGCGGGTGTACAGATCCCAGCGCTCTTGAGCTTCCTGGTCGATGGGGCTTAACTTCCACTGTTTGAGCGGGTTGGTTTTACGTGATTCAAAGCGGTTTAGCTGCTCCTCTTTTGAAATCGAAAACCAGAACTTGATAAGTATGATGCCGTCTTCATAGAGCATGTGCTCAAATTCTGGCACCTGCTGGATAAAGCGAGCGTATTCGGATTTTGAGCAAAAGCCATTGACAGGCTCAACTACGGCTCGGTTGTACCAGCTACGGTCAAAAAACACTATTTCGCCTTTGTTAGGCAATTGCACTGAGTAGCGCTGGAAGTACCATTGACCCTTTTCGGCGTCTGTGGGCTTGGGTAGAGCAACTACACGCATCGAGCGTGGATTGAGATGCTCGGTAAAGCGTCTGATGGTGCCGCCCTTACCGGCAGCGTCACGACCCTCAAAGATGATGGCAATGCGTTTGCCGTTGTCCTGGACCCATCTTTGCAGTTTGA
>JADKDV010000016.1 GCA_016718315.1 Candidatus Obscuribacter sp.
GAACCTTGTTAGGAAGTTGTAAAACCAATAAAGTCAGCCACATTAAGGCTCATGAAAACCTCCATTTATCACGCAATCTATTGCACTCTGGCTGGCACCAATCCTGGCGGTATCAAAAATGAAATTGGTAATCACTGGCGGTCCATCAGTCGGTAAAACCAGATAATCGTAACTGGACTGCAAAATATCGGCTTCACAAAGTAGTGCACGAAATAGACACCCGGACCATCAAGAAGGCAAATTTTTTTGCCCTGGGTAGACAGACAAAATTTCAAGCTGAAGTGTTGCGCCGCCAGTTGTCGGCAGAAGCAGCAATACTAGACTTTGACAAACCAGTCATATTAGACCGTGGATTATTTGACGGCGAAGCCTACTATCTTTATGACAAATTGCCTGTGCCAAACGCCTTTGGCAATCTCAGACGCCAGCCAGTATGCAGCAGCCTTTTTAATTGAACCGCTGGACTTTTGGAAGAAACCGGTGCGAGAAGACCTTGCGCTTACAAAAGAAATTAGTGTCATCCTCAAACATTGCTCGAAAGCGGAAGAGTAAAAGTTGTACGCGTGCAAACGATGCCGCCAACCGAACGAATCCAGTATGTGACGCAGCAAATCGAAGCAATCAAAAAGACGCAAAGTTACATCAGTCGAACAAGCCACACACAGAGCAGCAATGGCATTCAGACCGGTTTACTCCGGAATGGCCCATTTTTATCTATTAACCCTGCATTTATCGATATTGCCAGCCTGAGATGCTAATCTATTAGCATTTCCTAAGGGGCGATTATGCAGGCTTCAAAGAACCAACCAATACTTTCGTAGAGCGCCAAAGACAGAGACTGGGCGCAGGACTTGGGAGACTGTCCTTGTGTCTCCCAGGAGAAGTAAAGTTGAATGTGTAATTGAGCTTGACAATGGCGAGCTTGGCACTTTTAACGGTTTTAGAGTACAGCACGACAATAGCCGTGGACCATACAAAGGCGGCTTGCGTTATCCCGAAGTCGACCCAGATGAGGTCAACAGCCTGGAATCACTAATGACCTGGAAAACTGCGTGGCAATATCCCCTATGGCGGTGCCAAAGGCGGCATCAACTGCGATCCGGGTGAACCACTATCGCACTCCGAAAGAAGGTAACTCGCGCCTTTATCTGACGAAACCGTGACATCGTCGGACCCGGTCCAAGCTACCAGCGCCAGACATGGGGCACTAATGCTCAGACCGTGCCGGATTGTGGACCAATACTCCAAATATCGCGGCTGGACACCATCTGGTTACTGGCAAACCGCTGTTGGGCGGCAGCAGGCACGAACAAGCCACTGGTGAGGCATCTACTTTGTCACAGAAGCAGTCCTGCATGATCTCAAAATGGACATCAAACAAGACTGCCTTTATTATACAAGGCTTAGGTAATTGGGCTCCTGGGCAGCTAGATTTATCCTGGGGCTGGTGGGCGTGTCATTGCTATTGCTGACGCCACCGGGGCTGTTGTAAAACAGATTATCGACATCACAGCACTCTGGCACCACACCACCGAGACCGGCGGTGTCAAAGGATTTAGCGGGGCTGAGTCGCTTGATCCAGCCAAGATATTTACACTGGAGTGTGATGTGCTTTTGCCAGCAGCACTCGGTAATGTCATACCGAAGCCAATGTCAAAGACCTCAAATGCAAAGTCTTAATCGAAGGCGCTAATGGACCCAACAACCCCAGTGGCTGATGAATACTTGATCAAACAAGGCATCACCGTTGTCCCCGATATCTTCGCTAACTCGGGCGGAGTTATAGTCTCATATTTTGAGTGGGTGCAAAACGTACAGCAATTCCGCTGGCGCGTAGAGCGTGTCAATCAGAGCCCAAGCCTTTGATGCTTGACTCCTGCAAAGAGATAAAAAGGCATCTGTCAGAGCAGCGATTGCGATATACGGCAGCTTTTCAGCTAGCTATCGCGAAAGTGGCTCGCACCACAGCTTTGCATGGACTCGAAAACGAAAGCCTGCATGCTCTCAACCCCGCACCAAAAGATAAAAATGGAAAAATCAGACCTGGCAGTTGTGGGCCCGACAAGGGCGAAGACCTGAGCGACGACGATTGGTATAAAATGTCTATCAAGGTGATGCGGTCCCACAGCTGACCTGGCGCACTTTGGTCCTGATGGGCGGATGGCGCGCACTTATGTCGATATCAATCTCTACACCATGCTCAAGCTCGGCTGGGCATTTGGTGTAGCAATCACGGCTTGTGTACTCAGTTTTGTACTGTGGAATGGACTGAGACTGATTTTCCCAAAACTATCCGAGATGTCCATCCTCGAAAACAACTGTATGCAATCAACTGCATCGGCTGCCGGCTACTCTACCGGTGCCACAGTAGGTCTGGCTTTGGCGCATTGCTCATGATCACAGGCAAGCACGTAGACTGGCAGATACTTTTGCCATGGACTGCGGTATCGGCACTACTTGGTGTATTTTTGGCTGTGCCAATGAAGCGCCAGATGATCAACAAAGAAAAATTGCCATTTCCCAGTGGCATTGCCGCTGCTCAAACGCTTAAAAGCTTGCATGGCAAAAGCAAAGAAGCCGTCGTCCAGGCTTATGCTCTGGTGGCAGCAATGGTGGCAGCAGGACTGACTGGCTTTCTAAAGAATGGTCAGTATCCCTGGCAAATAGCAGCCAAACTCAAGATACCCGAGTTTATCGAGTTTAACTTGCCATGGCAAAAGATCAATCTCAAAGACTTCCCGGGCTTTGGCTTTGAGCCCAGCATGTTACTGGCAGCAGCCGGCATGCTTGTCGGTATGCGTGTATCGCTATCGATGTTGATTGGCTCACTGATACTCTACTTTTTTATGGGACCCTATGTACTTGGGCTGGGAGAAATATCCAGCGCCAAAGGACTACTCAAAGAGTGGGCACTGTGGAGCGGCTCAGCTATTATGGTGACATCCGGGCTGACTGCTTTTGCTCTGGAGTGGCGCACTATCATGCGCAGCTTTACCACACTCAAAAAAGCTGATAATACTGCCGGTGGTGACAATACAGTCGATCCTATTGCTCATATCGAGGTCCCCAACAGCTGGCTTATCATCGGTATCGTGCCTCTGGCAATTGCATCCATAGCCTTGCAGTATCTGGCTTTTTCTATTAATCCGATGGTCGGTCTGACTACTGTTGTTTTGAGTTTCTTTGGGCATTGTGGCTGCCGCGCTACCGGCGAGACCGACGTCACACCGATGAGTGCGATGTGCAAAATTACACAGCTGACTGTGGCTGTGCTGGCTCCCAAAAACATAGTCACCAATCTGATGGCAGCATCGGTCACAGCCAATATCGCCTCTAGCTCAGCTGATTTGCTTACTGACCTCAAGAGCGGATACTTACTGGGAGCCAATCCACGCAAACAATTTATCGCCCAGATGGCTGGGGTATTTTTTGGACTGGCTGCCATTGTGCCAGCCTGGTATCTGATGGTGCCAGATCAAGCAGCACTAGAAGCCTTCCAACCACCTACTGTCTACATGTGGAAAGCCGTTGCCGAAGCACTCTCTCAGGGACTCGATAAGATACCAGTAACCGCTCGCTGGGGCATGCTCATAGGTGGGTTACTTGGTATTGTACTGTCACTTACCGACAAATATTTACCAGCTGGTGTGCGCAAGTACACTCCATCAGCCATGGGACTGGGACTATCTTGGGTGATGCCCTTTAGCAATGCCTTTGCCTTTTTTGTCGGCGCGCTAATAGTAGAGGTCTGGAAACTTATAAATAACAAAAACGCTGCTGTCTATGTCGTACCAGTAGCATCAGGGGCGGTGGCAGGAGAGTCACTGGTCTGTGCTGTAATCGCCATTATCGATGCTGTTATGGCGCTAAGCGGGCACAGGTAGGGGCAGTCATAGTACCTCGGACTGACTCACGGGGAAGTTTCAACATAGATTTGATTCACATGACCAGATTTATTGAATGATATGACCTGTCCCAGGTTTGGGAGACACTAAAGAATTTACGAAGCTGACAACAAAGAACAGTATTGACTGTCAACCTCCTCAGGAGTTTTATACCCCAAAGTGCTGTGAAGTCTCTTTCTGTTGTAAAAGATTTCTATGTATTCAAAAAGCTCCTCTCGAAGTGCTGGTGCTGACCGCAGTTGATAGATGTCTAGTTCTTGCTTTAGTGTTCCAAAAAATGATTCTGTTGGTGCGTTGTCCCAACAGTTGCCTTTTCTGCTCATGCTCTGCTTGAGCTTGTATCTCCCCAGGAGCTTCCGGAACATTTCGCTGGCGTATTGTGAGCCGCGGTCAGAGTGTACTAGTGGGCTAGCTCCAGGACGCCTATTGAGGGCGTCCTGGAGCGCTGTGCACACCATGCTTGCTCGCATGTGGTTTGCAACGGACCATCCAACTACCTTGCGAGAAAAGAGAGCAATCCAGACGCACAAATACAGCCAACCTTCTCTGGTGCGCAAATATGTGATATCGCTGGTCCAGACTTGATCGGGTCTCTCTGGTTGAAATTCTCTATCAAGTGTGTTCGGCGAAACTAGCTCACCATGATCGCTATCGGTCGTTTTCTTGTATCTGCGCACGCGCTTAGCGTGGAGGCCATGCTTTGTCAGGCAAAGTAATTGACAGCTTCAGAGGAAAAGAAGAAAGGGCGAACATTTGTTCCTAGAGGCAACATAGTCTGCTTGGCACATGCCCAGCCTTGCATCGTCAGTCTCCGTTGGTCTTCGGGGCACATGCTGTAATTGCCTGATTGAGCAACTCTGGATCTAATTTCCACCACTTTTGTAGCTCAAGTAAGTATGGATAAAGCTGCACACTCCCTATTGCTTTTGCTGCCTCAACGGACAATTCCCAAACCTCTTCAGATGTAATGGACTCGATCAATGGTGCAATAACTCTCTGATCCTTGTATTGCGCTAATCCTAGGAGAGCCTCATGACGAGCTTCCTCATGACAGTCATGTACACGAGCGAAGAGCGCATCTCGAATTTCCTCTTTATTAGGAAGGTCTTTGTCCGCTGGTTGTAAACCGAACGTCGCCCAGTTTCTAACATCTCCCTCAATGTCTTCAGAAAGAGTGATCAAAAGATTTATAGCAATATTATCTGCCAATGAGCTAAGGCTGGTTGCGGCGGCTTTGCGCGTGCTGGCCACTAGACATGTGGCTGCGCGTTGAAGATACTGCGAACGATCGGCTACATCCAATTGGAAAAGTGCGTAAGCCAACACCTCTAGAACAGCACTATCCGATTCCATCCGCGCCAAATCTATCAAAGTCTTCACAGCAATCGATCTAAACTGCGAGTCAGTCTGGTACATCAATATATTGACACCAAGCACTCTATCTTTTGAGTTTTTGCTGGCGCATAGTTGCAGCGCCTTTTCAATAACCACCATAGAGTTTAGTGTTTGCAGGATGATTAGAGACGGTGACTGATCAGCCTGGTCTTCCAATGCTAGGGAAACCAGCTCGTCAATAGTCTTGTTTTTAAGGGTCTGTATATAAACTTCTAGCTCATCTATGGAGTAACCCGCATCTTCAAATGGCCTTGAATGCAATGCCAACTCTGCTTTGATTTTAGCATTGATTAAACCCCATAAATCAGACTGCTTATTCGCTAGCAGTCGAAATTGTGTCTCTAGTGGTAGGATTTTTTTAGTCATACTTCATTGAGGAGCAGCAAATTATAGAATACACAAATAGTCGAATGAGAAAGAGGTTTAATTCCAGGACGTATTATTCGCTCTGACCTTCATCGTTATCGTTCAACGGCGAACTTTGTTTCTACACTGACTCTAAATTACAATGAAAAAGTGTCTCAAAACTATTGACACATTCCGAATTGGTTGGCTATGCGCGAGTGTCTACCGGTGATCAAAACATCGACCTTCAAGCCGATGCCTTGAAGTCTGCCGGTTGCAGAAAGATTTTTAGCGAGAAGCTTTCTGGCAAAAATACTGATCGTCCAGAACTTGCCAAGCTATTGGACAACCGTCGAGAAGGGGACACCTACATGTCGAAAACAAACATGTATCACCCTGCTCTCCTTTTACTCAATTTGGGCAACTTCAAATTTGCAACCTCTGACTTTGTGCTGAAGCAAAAGCTTTCTAAATCGAGGACTAACAACTATTTCCGGTGCAGGCAAATTCCGACCACGCTAGTGCGGTCCAATTTTACTTATAAAGTTTCCTGGCTGAGGTAATATCGCTGATGAGTTGGTCCGAGAGCTTGTTAAGTCCCTCTTGCGGGGTCTTAGCTTCTATTAGCTTGCACCACCAAACGAGCATGTATTTTTCTCTTGGCTGCCGCTTTAGTGAAATTACATCTTCAACTGTCATGAAGTACTTTCCGGTTCTATTGCTGTATTCACTGCAATGAAAAATAACTTGTGTCGAATCGCATTTCAGTGCCTTCTCACGATCGATGCAAGAAATTCCTAGTCTCTTTAACTTGTCTTTTATTGGCCCGAAATTCAAAGTTTTAGTGAACTCATCTGCGATTTCAGCGTCGAAGATCCAAACTTGGTTTAAGTCTTGAAGCAGATTCCCATTCGGGACAAGTTCGCCTCTAACTCTCATAACGGTAAGACTCTGGTAGATGCCTAAAGAATCAAAATACTCCTTGCTTTTATCTTCGGCTCTGCAACAGACAAATTGAGTGAGAACAAAAGTCACCCAAATTATTCGAATAAACCAGCGCATTGAAAATTTCCTCCATAGGGAATCGCTGTTACCTACTTAGCACTCTTGCAAGACACGCACCAAGCCTGCGTGTCCATAGGTTGGTTGTTCCAGTTTGCCAATTGAGGTGGGGTGGGATTTGGACCCGCCGGATTAATATACCCATTACCGCCATTCAAAGTTCCAGCCGTCATGCCAATAAAATTGTTGTTCTGGAACAAAATGTAGTTGTAGGCCTCACCGCCCGTACTATTCGCTTGCCAGAATGGGCTAAAGTTTCTAGCACCATATCCACCTGGTCCATAAAGCGATGCGGTATTGGACCCACGGATACCCAAGCCCTGATGTCCCCATACCACTGGCGAGTTGCCATCGCAGCACTTGTTTTTGGGGTTGCTGGACCATGCTATTGCCTTTGCAAAACCTTGCGCGCCCAACCAACATATAGTCCCCGGTTTATCTTCAGGATACCCGCCAAGCGAATGTCCAATGGCTGAATTTACTACCGACCGACAGCCGCAAGCTAAACTTGCGACGCTGAGCCCGGCAGCAGCAGCGAAGGATGCGTAACCCTGTGCATTTGCCGGGTAGGTCTTGAGACCGGACGGGTCAATATAGCCAGTGGGCTGATTCATGGAATACCGATAGAGATTAAGTCCACCTTCCTCTCTTATTGGATCTCTGCTAATCCATCGACCGCGGCTAGGAATATATGCCCGGAATAGACAAAGATTGAATCCACTCGGCTTGTGAAGGAAATTGCCTGCGTATCCGAAGGTGGAGTCTTGCGTCGCGATTGTCTGAGCGGGCTGTCCCCAAGCATCATATGAGTATTGCGCTTGAATATTAGCGCTGCTTGTCCATTAGTTCTTGGATCGAACCGAGGAATAGACTTAGTGAAAAAAGTAGCTTATGCCGCTGATCGTTTTGTCAGAACTAAAGAATTGTCGTGTTAAAACTCCCCCACTGTTGCGTTCTTCACTCTGATCTATATTAGACCAGACGAACTGTTTTATACTAGTATTCGTTCCCCCTGAAACCTCTACAATCTTTGTGAATAGCCCGTATGCATCAAAGACAAACTGACTATTATTTCCTGTTCCTGGATAAGTGATCTGTATCAACCTATCCTCCGCATCAAACACATAACTATTCGTCCCATCACTGGTCATATTTCCATTGAGATCAAATGTCGGTGTTGCCGATGCACTGCCTATTGTCGAGACTTGATAGTTATTTGTCTTAGTCCCATTGGTACCATCAGTTATTGATACTGGGACATTATTGGTTCCATTTGCCAGATTGGCATTACCGCTAAATGTAAGGGTGTCTTT